>JASHUR010000360.1 GCA_030039895.1 Acidobacteriaceae bacterium
GCCATTGGTCATGGCGAGGTTCTTGGAGTGGTCGGTGATGGCGATGTACTGATAGCCGCGGGCGATGGCGGCCTCGGCCATTTCGCGGATGGTGTTGCGGCCATCGGTTGCATTGGTATGCATGTGGATGTCGCCGCGGATGTCGCTCTGCTCGATGAGGTGAGGCAGGGTTCCCGCCTCAGCAGCTTCGATCTCGCCGTTGTTCTCACGGAGCTCGGGCGGGATCCATTGCAGGCCGAGAGCTTTGTAAATGTCATGCTCGGTGGCGTTGGCAACGACGGAGCCGTCGTCGAGGCGGGCGAGTGCATATTCGTTGAGCGTGTATCCGCGCTTGAGGGCGCGCTGGCGGGTGGCGACGTTGTGCATCTTGGAGCCGGTGAAGTACTGAAGCGCGGCCCCGTATGAGGATTCGGGCAAAAGGCGGACGTCGACCTGGAGCCCGTTGCGGAGACGGAAGCTGACTTTGTTTTGGCCCTTGGCGATGAGGTCGGCGATGGGCGGATAGGCCGCAGTGTAATCGACGGCTGCGGAGGCTTTGTCTTCGGCGCAGGCGGGACCGGTTACGAGGATATCGAGGTCGCCGACGGTTTCGCGTCCGCGGCGGAGTGAGCCGGCGGGCTCGATGGTGGTGAGGCCGGGGAATTTTTTGAGGTAGGCGATGAGCTGTTCGGCGGCGATCTCGGCGACGTCGATGAGGAATCGGCCGCTGTTCTTTTTGTAGTCGTCGATGCCTTTACGGAGCTTTTCGATCTGTTTGGCGCCGAAGCGGGGCAGGTCGTTGAGCTTGCCAGCGGCGATGGCGGATTCCAACTCTTCGATGGAGCCGATTTTGAGGGCGTCCCAGAGAAGCGCGATGGTCTTGGGGCCCATGCCGGGAAGCTTGAGCAGGTCGAGCATAGTGGGGCGGAACTTGGCGAGCAAATCCTCGCGCAGGGTGAGTTTGCCGGTGGTCTGCATCTCCTGGATGTTGGCGGCCATACCCTTGCCGATGCCGGGGATTTCGAGGAGTTTTTTGACGTCGCCGGAGATTTCGCTGAGCTGGACGGTGCTGGACTCGACCGCGTCGGCGGCTCGGCGGTAGGAGCGGATACGGAAGGGGTCTTCGGCGGAGATTTCAAGCAGGTCGGCGGTTTCGGAGAGGAGTTGGGCGATGGTGCGGTTGTCCATAGCTGTAGATTCCCGTGGCCCACTTAGATTACGCCGAAGGGCATGCGCTTTGCAGTCATCCCAAGGGAAATGCCTGAAATGAAGTGAGGTAAGGCGGAGAAAACGGGTGAGAAGCGCAAAAACCCAGCCCCTTGATATGGGCTGGGTTATGTTGCGCGTGCGCGCAGGTTCTTACCGAGCGGCGCACTCACGTCAATCCTAATTACGCCGAACTGGGTTGCGGGAGTGGAAGGGTTTAAGCAGCGTCCTGATGTCGGACGACCTGATCAGCCTGGGGGCCTTTCTGACCCTGGATGATGTCGAACTCGACCTCGTCGCCCTCCTTCAGGCTTTTATAGCCATCAATTTGAATGGCGCTGTAATG
This sequence comes from Acidobacteriaceae bacterium, assembly GCA_030039895.1. Taxonomy (GTDB): domain Bacteria; phylum Acidobacteriota; class Terriglobia; order Terriglobales; family Acidobacteriaceae; genus Silvibacterium. The sequence goes on from JASHUR010000360.1 coordinate 1,532, forward strand.
GACGAAGACGTCCGGTCCATCATCGCGCCCTATAAAGCCGTAGCCTTTTGCGTTATTAAACCACTTGACTTTGCCTTTGTATTGAGACACGAGCCTTGCCCTTCCTTGTGATGCATATTCGGTTGGGCCGGATGACACCAACCTGCATGTAGTAAGAGACGCAATAAGGGGTGGTTTGGTTTGCCCTTTATTTTTTGCGGGTGCAATGCTGGATACCTGAATTCGCGGCGAGGCGGTTCTTCTTTGAGAGTCACGATTTATTCCAATGCAGGGTGGAATAGGGGCCGTTGGAAAAGTGCAACCTTCCGGGCGCTTTTTCCACAGCGTGAGGCGACGGCTTACTCCCATCGATCTGTCGATTTAGCGTTATCGGTCTGGCGGAATGCGCCGCGCGGTTGAGTGCCAGGTTGGAGTCACGATATCCGGGCTGCAAGACGTAGAAGCCCGGACTGAGCAGCCCGGGCTTCTGGTTTGGGGTTGGAGCGCGTTTAGCCGCGTCCGGCGCTTCGGACGACGTCGACGCTGATGGTTGTAGTTGCGGTTTTGCCTCCGCCCGACGCAGTGATGGTGATCGTTCGGGTTCCGGTGGAGGCGCGGCTTGTGGTTTTAATGGTCAGGGTTGATGTTCCAGAGCCAGGCGATGCGATGGAACTGGGACTGAAGGACGCGGTTTCACCGCTGCCGAGACCGGAAGCGGAGAGAGAGACGGCTGCGTTGATTCCGCTGGCCACGGTGGTGATGGTTGTGGTGCTGGAAGAGCCCCTATCAATGGTTAGCGAGGTCGGCGAAGCGGAAACAGACAAACTTGCTGTCGCCGATGAGGTTACGGTGAGGGAGACGGTGGTTGAGGACGTCGTGCTGCCACTGGTCCCGGTGAGGGTGATGCTATAGGTCCCGGCAGTAGTCGTCGAGGCCACGGTGAAGGTTGCGGTTGAGGTTCCGGCACCGGTAATGGACGACGGGCTGAAGCCGACGGTGACGCCGGAGGGCGCGCCGGACGAGCTGAGAGTGATGGCGGAGTCGAATCCGCCGGAGACGGTGCTGGTGACGGTGGAGGTTCCGCTACTGCCGGCGGCGACCGAAAGTGAGGACGGCGAAGCAGAGAGAGAGAAGGATGGTGTGGTGCTCGACGAGCCGGTGAGCGCGGCGATGAGGCCGGAGTTCGGGCTGCCCCAACCGGTGACGAGATCATATCCCGTAACGGCGGAGTAGCTGCCGGAGGTACCGCTGGTGATGTCATGGAAGTCAGCGCTGTAGCTGGAAGTGACGTTCTGCGCGTAGATGGTGGGGTCGAGGAAGCCGATGGTGGATTGTCCGTTGGCGACCAATTGCTGGTTGACGAGCGCGATGTAAGCCGCCCACATAGGCGTGGCGAAGCTGGTGCCTCCGTACTCATTGGCTGTGCAGGTGGTTTGATCGGCACAGACGTAGAAGGTGAAGTTAGCGTTGGCCGCGACGTCGGGGCCGTTGCGATAGGTGGTCGAACCTTTGTTGCTGGAGTTGATCACGCCCGAGAGCTGCTGCCAGGAAGGAATCGCGATCTTGTCGGGAGAAATGCCGCCGCCGCTGTCGGACCAAGCAGTTTCAGAAGCCCAGGGGCCAGCGGCACTGGAGGTAGTAAGGTCGGTACCGCCGACAGAGACGACGTTGGCATCATCGGCGGGCCAGGCCTCATTGCGTGAGGACCAGGTGGAGTCGTCGCCGGAGGCTGCGAAGAAGTTCTGGCCCTGCGCGGCCATCTTCTCGAAGTAGGGGTCGAGCGTTGAGGGGTCGTCAGGTGTCCAGCCCCAGGAACAGCCGATGGTGGTGGGCAACGGGCTGTGGGTGGTCATGGCCGCGATAATGGCGGTGTCTGTCGATCCGATGTACATGGTGAGGCTGGCAAGACCGGGAGCCATGCCGATGGCCTGTGTCATGTCCAGAGTTTGCTCGGTGTCGTCGCATCCGGATTTATATACGCAGGAGGTGCTGGTGCCGTCGGTCGAGAGCAGGGTTACGGGAACGTTGTTGGTCTGGTGAGCGTTGGTGAAGTAGGTGGTGAGGTCGGTGAGATCGGTGCCGTAGTACTCAAGCAGGCCAAGGTTCTGGCCGGCGCCTGTGAGGGAGCCGCTGCCGTAGTAGGCGGCGCGCATGTCGCTACCAAGGAAGGACGCGGATGGGCCGGAGCCAGTAGTGGCGTAGGGAACAACGTCTTTTTCAGACATGCCGTGCGCCCGAGCGTAGTCGCTCTTTTTGACCAGCATCGCATGCGGGATGGAGTAGTTGTCCATACCAGAGACGTGCCAGAGCTCGAAGCTGAGGCTGGTGGTTGGCTCGCGGTCAGGCGAGTAGAAATTGCTGCTTTCAGACGGATGCCGATACGTGCTCATGGTGACGTGAAAGGCTGACTCGACGGAAGAGACAGGGCCGCGGATGATGATGTTCATGCCGTCACGGGAGCCTCCGATGACGGTGAAGCCGTTGGCCTTGAGATAAGCGACGGTCGCATTGTAGTCGGCGACGCTAGGCCCGTAGAGTGCGGTGAACTGTGTGGGGGTGAGGTAGTGGTGATAGGTGGGGCTGTTGGGATCATAGAGTTCGCGAAGGAACTCGTTAAGGCCGGCCTGATTAGTGAGAGGCAGGACGACGTTGAGCGTCATTAACTGACTTTCCGGCATGCGGCCGACGAGGGCGGCCTGGCCGCTACGGACGGCATCCCGTACATGACGGGTGGCAAAATATTGAGCGTTGGCGGCGAGGGACCCGACTGCCAGAATCGCCGTAAGAGTAAGCAGAAATCGAACTGTTCTCCGATACATACGTTCTCCTTGCGCCGGTA
>JASHUR010000361.1 GCA_030039895.1 Acidobacteriaceae bacterium
ATGTCGGGGATGGTGACACCGATGCCGTCAGCGGTGTTGCCACTGATTCCGGCACCCTCAAGCACGTCGGAAATCACCACAAGGCGGTCAGAGTGCGGGAACGGCAGCGGGCGGAGTAGTACGCCTTCCACGATGGAGAAGATGGCCGTAGTCGCGCCGATGCCGAGTGCGAGCATGAGCACTGCGGTGAGGGCAAAGCCCGGAGACTTGAGCAGGTAGCGGATAGCGATCTTCAACTCGCGAGACAAATTGGACATAATCTCCTCACAGCGCGGAATGACCGACGCAGAAGCACTTGCACTGCCATATACGCTTTGCAGAAAAGGCTTGTTCCGTGGACATTTTTGACGCGGGTGTTGGAGGCCGATGTCCGATACCGGACACGCATGTTCGCGAGCGGACAGAGTATTGCGCTTAGGGAGTTTACAATCTCAGGATGACGTTAGCTGAACTTGCGCGCGTTCTGGGGGCTGAGCTCCGCGGCAACCCCGACCACCCCATTACAGGAGTTGCTGGAATTGAAGAAGCAGGGCCGGAGCATGTAACGTTTGTCGCCAATCCGCGCTACTCCATGTTGGCGAAGAAGACCAAGGCTGGAGCTGTAATTGTTGCGCCGGACTTTCCTGAAATTGAGGCCGCGACGCTGCGCACGGCGAATCCGTACCTCGCGTTTGCCCATGCGGTGCGACTGTTTTATCAGGAACCAGAATACGCGCCGGGAATTCACCCCACGGCTGTGATCCATGCCACAGCGAAAATTGGGCGCGAGGCACATATTGGGGCCTATGCAGTGGTGAGCCAGGGCGCTATCATCGGTGATCACGCGACGCTGCTGCCCCATGTAGTGATTTATCCGCATGTCGTGATCGGCCACCACTTCTTTGCACATGCGCACTCGGTCGTGCGCGAGTATTGCCGCCTGGGTGATGGTGTGGTGCTGCAAAACGGAGCGGTAATCGGCGCAGACGGTTTTGGATTCGCCAAGGACGAAGCTGGAGTGTGGCACAAGATTGTGCAGTCCGGGCCAGCGGTGCTCGGGGATTCAGTTGAGGTGCAGGCGAACGCCTGCGTGGACCGGGCCAGCGTGGGAGAGACGCGCATCGGCGCTGGGGTAAAGATCGATAACCTGGCACAGGTGGGTCACGGATCGACGATCGGCGCGAATTCGCTGGTGTGTGCCCAGGTTGGGATTGCCGGGTCGTCGGAGATCGGCAACAATGTCATTCTTGCTGGGCAAGCTGGCGTGGCCGGTCACTGTAAGCTGGGCGATGGCGTGATTATGACGGCGCAGTCCGGCGTGTCGCATGACGTGCCCGCGGGCAAAATGATCAGCGGCTCACCGGCATTCGACAATCGGCAGTGGCTGCGCGCGACAGCAATTTTTTCAAGGCTGCCTGAAATCATGAAACAATTGCAGCGCCGGGAGAAAACATGAACCTGTTATCGGAAGCCGGTATCTAAACGTCTAACAAGCCGGATAATTGCTCGGAGCATCTAAAGAGACTCATGTCAAACGAAGTTGATCAAGATTCTCAGGTTTCCGGTCCACAGTTGGTGCCGGACCCGATTCGCGTGCTCCTGCTGGATGATCACGCCGAGAACCTGCTGCTGCGCGCTACAATCCTGCGCAAGTACGGCTACCTGACGGAGACAGCCGAGACGGTAGAAGAAGCGGAAAAGCTGCTCGACCGGATTGATATTGCCGTGCTGGATTACCATCTAGGCGCTGGCAAGTTCGGGACGGAAGTTGCGGCACAGCTCCGCGACCAGCGCCCGCAGGTGCCGATCATCATTCTGTCTGCCACGCTTGAGCGGCGCTTTGGAGGCGTGGAGGACATGCACCTGCTCAAGGGCTACAGCTCGATCGACGATCTGGTGAATGCGCTGCGCTCATTTGAGGCTCGGCGCCGCGGCAAGCCTGTGGTTGTCGATGCCCGCGACTTCTTTTATTCGCGGATTAACATGGCTGTTGGGGACGACGTGGTGCTGGAGATTCTGGATGGCTCTGGGACCTGGCAGTACGTGAATGAAACCTGTGCAAGGCTGCTTGAACACGACCGCGAATGGTTTCCCGGCCGCAATATGTTTGTGGAGATGCCGGAACTGGCCGATGACTGGCGGGAGATTCTGCTGACCGTGGCCGAGACCCGCGAGACCTACATTGACCGTACCTACCGCGGCCTGCTGAATCTACCCCGCAAGGGCGAAGAGTGGGTGTGGAATGTGCTTGCCTTCCCCATTACCCTGCACAACCGGGAGACCGGGGTAGTACTGACGGCGCGAATTCTGGAGCGGAAAACCGTCCTCTAGGTCTGATTCCCGCTTTTTTGCGTCCAACAAAGAATGGATCGACTGAAAAGAAATACCCTTGCCCTTGCAGCCCTCTGCCTGTGCCTTGGCCTGACCGCCTGCCGTTCGCCTTTCGTCAGAACCTCCATCGTGAACCATACCGGAAGCCCGGCAAAGCTCATCGAAGTCGACTATCCGTACGCCAGTTTCGGGACCCAGCAGATTGCCGATAACACGGCGTACCAGTATCGCTTCCAGGTCCAGGGTTCGGGCCAGGTAAAGATCAGCTATACGGGGGCCGAAAACAAAACCTATAAGTCTACCGGTCCCAATCTTGAGAAAGGGCAAGAAGGCGCTCTCGTCATCACGTTGGAGGCCGACGGAAAGGTGACCTGGACACCGCGGCTGACCATGGCAAAGACGTTTTTGGGCTGGTAATGCGGCGTGTCTGTGATTTTTGCCAGACTGCGTATTTAAAATACTTAATTACAATTATTTAAATATATTGACTTAATCCAATACCTGATCGGCACCCAACTAGTTAACAGTGCTTGAGATATTGCCTATTATCTATTTGAAACAAAGGGCAATAGATCGGTATGCGTCTGCTTTTTCGCTCTCTTTGGGTAGCAGGCTCAGAACCAGCCAGCCGGAGGCCGGGAAACCAAAGAAATGGCCCGGATGAAGCTCGACTCCAAACTTGCTCACCAGCCGGACAGCAACCGCTTCGTCCGGCTCGATTGCCGGGATGCGAAGGACGGCGTACCAGCCTCCCTCGACCTCAAACCGGGAGGCCTGAGTGCCGGAAAGCGTCTTGTCCAAGAGGGCGAGGTTGTGGCGGACCCGGTCAATAATCTGGCGCTGGATGCCTCCCCTGCATTCCAGCCAAACGGGCAGGGCGCATTGCACGGGAGCGTTCATGGAAAGGAAGGTATCGGCGACGACCTCGATTCTTTGAAGCGCTGGTTCAAGGATTGCCGCAGGGCCGAAGGCGGCGATCCAGGCCGCCTTCATCTGCGGGAGCGCTGCGATCTTGCTCAGGCCACTCAGAACAAACGTGAGCACCGGATGCTCGCCGCAGGCAAAGCTTGGGCTGGCGGAGTTGTCGCCGAGGGGGTAGTCGAGGAAGACTTCGTCCACGATCAGGGCCAGGCCGTGGGCTTCGCAAATCGACTCCAGTTCCTTGCGCTCGTCGGATTTCGTGAAGTGCCCCGTGGGGTTATTGGGATGTACGACGGCGATGGCACGGGTGCGGGGAGTGATCTTTTGCCGCAGGGCCGCAGCGTCAAGGCGCCAGCCGTGGTCATAAAACAGCGGATACGGAATGAGGCGGACGTTGTCGATCTGCGCTAGAAAGTCAAACAACGGGTAGCTCGGCTGGGCAATCAGAACTTCGTCGCCGGGATCGCAGAGAACGCGGAACAGGTAGCTGTAGGCCTCGCTGGTGCTGGGAGTGAGGAAGACGTGGGCGGGGTCGAGTTTCGCGCCATGGTCGGCGTAGTATCGGCAGACAGCTTGGCGCGCCGCGAGCATGCCGTGCGGATCTGGGTCGTAAGTGAGCGCCTGGGGTTGGGCCAGCGCGGCGAGGATTGCGTCGTCGTCGTACTGGAAGCCGCAGCGCGTGGGGTTCGAGGCAGTGAGGTCGTAGAGTGGCAATCCTGCGGCGCGGCGCTGCCTTACAGCGCGCACGAGGTCTGTCTCGGCGAAATCCCAACTTGTTCGCGTAGAGAAATCAGGCGTTTTGCTCATGGCAATCATCTTTTCACAGCGGGATGAGGGATTCCCCAGGCCTCAACTGCGATAATGGAAGCAAGTCCTAGGAGCATATAGTGCCGATTCGCGGTGTTATTTTCGACTATGGAATGGTGATCAGCCATCCCGCCGACCCGAATGCCCACGCGCGGATGGTTGAGGTTTCCGGCCTGAGCGCGGAGGAATTTGACCGCCACTACTGGAGCAATCGCCACAGCTACGACCTTGGCATGAAAGGCCCCGAATACTGGACCAAAGTCGCCCGTGACGCGGGAACGACGTTCACGCCGGAGCAGGTGGATGAGCTGATCGAGAACGATATTTTGATGTGGACCTCGGTCAACGAGGAGATGCTGGCCTGGGTGATTGCGCTGCAGAATGCCGGCTTACGTACGGCGATCCTGTCCAA
>JASHUR010000362.1 GCA_030039895.1 Acidobacteriaceae bacterium
CGCCACTTCGGTAATCTCGCTCTTCATCGGCATGGCCTTCAGGTCCGCCAGCGAGAACGTCGTCGGGCGCTCGACCAATCCGTCCACCACCAGCCGCCAGTCCTTAAAGCCGCCCGCCTGCAGGTGCTTAAAGGCCTTGCCCGTGGGCACCGTCTCATTGGCAAACGGCTCCTTCGAGATCATGCTCCGCGGAAACTGCCTCGCCGGCGCGTGCATCGTCAGCACCCGCTGCACCGCGTAGGTCAGCGTCTCCCCCGGCCCGTATACTCCCTTGTCATCCGGAGGAATCAGCCCATACCGTCTCGCCATCCGGTCCGCCACCACCAGGCCGCCCACACCCGCAGTCGCGGCCAGTCCCGTCGTAATCAGCTTGCGCCTTGAAATCCCGCTCATGCGTCCTCCCCGGCATCACTCTCCGGCGCGGGGTTCCGTCCCGTAATCATCGACCGCAACCGGCTCCAGAAACCCGCCAGCGCCACCATCGTCACATGCACCACCAGGAACAGCACCAGCGCCCAGGTCAGCAAAAAGTGCAGCGTCCGCGCCGTCTGCCGCCCGCCCAGTAAAATCACGCTCTCCGGAAACGCCCCCGTGAACGCAGGCGACATCGCCAGCCCCGTCCAGATCATCAGCGGAAACACCACAAAGATCACCAGCAGGTACGCCGTCCGCTGCGCTACATTGTATCGCCGCCCTTCGCCGCTGTCCGCAGGCCCGCGCCCCAAATACCGCTTCATCACCAGCCCCAGCGCCTTCCAATATCCGCGCCACGACCGCTCGCCCCGCTCCGGCACCAGATTCTTCCGGAAGTGTCCCGTCCACAGCCCCCACGCGCCATACACCAGCGCCGTCAGCACCAGCAGCCACGCCGCCTCAAAGTGCAGGTACCGGCCCCAGCCGTTGAAGTCCGGCATCTCATAGTGATAGCCCGTCTTCACCGTGTCCCGCGACGCCGGAATCGGCAGCGTGAACAGCGGCTTAGTGTTCACGTTGCCCACCTCGCCCAGATAAAACCGCGGATGCGAAATCGTAATTCCCAGCCCGCTGATCAGCAGCGCCACAAACGCAATCAGCGTCAGCCAGTGCGTTACGCGCACAATCACCGCATGTCTGGGTGCTTTCGTTTCGCGTTCCGTGGCAGCGGTCGGCACGGCAGGAGAATAGCACAGCATTAATAGGGTCGGACACACGTGCAGCCGCAAACCGGACGCCGGAGAACTGAGCGTATGCCTAACGTTGCATGTGCAATAGGAGCTTGGAGACCGTCGCCCGCTTTCTCTCATTAATCATTGATGCAGGTTTCGTTTGCATCCCCAATTCCTTCGTCTACCCGGTAAGATGTAACTCGGATTCGCAATATTCTACGCGCCCATGGATTCGTATCGAGAAAAGGGTACAATGCCGACTTCAGACAACAACGGCGTTCAGTTCCCAAATCAATTCGGCGCCGCACCCAGTGCTTCAGACCTGGTTCACAGAGTGTTAGTCCAGACGATTGAGCATTTTCCGCAAACATTTGCCAGACTAAGAACAGACCCCAAGAAGACGCCCTTCCGAAGTGCACATCTTTCTGACCTCTTAATGGACTTCGAGATCCTTCGTGGAGCATCGCCTCAGCGAATCGAAATTGCTAAATCTATCACAGACCTGCTGCAGACATGGTTCCTTTTCAAGACGCAATACGGCTCTCAAACCCTCGAGCAGACCTTTGCTGGCACAACTGTACCTCTGCCATTAACCCTGGAAGCTCCCAAAGAAACGTATCAACAGCAAGAGATTGGGATTTCGTACGGAGGACGTAAGTTCACCGGCCGCGAAGAGCTTCTGAAGGCAGTCGCCCTATTCGTACACGATAACGCGATGAGTGATGAGGCGGCGCAGGCTCTGGAATGGAGCATCAACTTCATATCTGATCGCGAGAACATGGGTATCTTGCGGAAGCGTAAATTTGTGCTGTTGGGCGGGACTGCCGAACTTTCGCCTCTCACGATACTGCTTTCTCTCGGCGCAGATGTCTTCACGACCCATTCCTCGTCCCATTCATTACGACGAAAACTCGACTCAGAAGCGGATAATATCGGCTACCCCGGCCGCCTTTTCCACACTAAGGACGGGTGCGATCTCCTGACATCGCCAGACGCAATTAGTCAAACCATCATCGATTCGTTCGCCAAAGGAGAGAAGCTCGATATTGGTCTATTCGCCTATAAGGGCGGCAAAGGTTACGAGTGGCGTTTGGCATCTGCAATGGACGGTATTGTCCGGAATCTGCGGCGGATCAACTTGATTCGGTCAGTTACCTATTACCTCTCCCCATCCATGATTACCGAGATATCACCTTCTACTGCGGCCGTCTCGCAAGAGCGATTCAACCGGCAGTACAGTCTCGAAAAGCGTTTGCTCAATCTGTTTGCTTTTAATTCTCTGTGGAAACGTAACATATCTGCTCTCGACGGAAAATATTGGGCACGATCAGTTTTGGCATATCAGGGAGCAAGTTATGCTGCCGCAAATTTGTTTGGCAAAATTTATCCGGCTGAAGTATACTGCTCAGATTTTAAGATGCAGGATGCCGTGATCGTTTCGGCTAATGTAGCCCCGATCACAGCGACGGCATCAACAGAGACGCCGGCAACACGACTAGCGCTCGCAGAGGCTGGGCGCTTTGGTATAGATGTCTTTGCCCCAGGCACCACCCGAACACTGATGTGTCTGCTGATGCTCCATGACCTGCTTCACCCCTCTCCCCCCTCGCTTGAGAATGTTTTCTCAAAGCAAGTTCATGGCGGAGTTTTTACCGCGCCCTGGGCCCTTGAATCAATTATGAAGTTAGCGTATTTGCGAGGACTTCTTAGAAGGAGATAGTTCATGATATCTGCCAGCCCCTTGCTTAAAGCATTTTGCCTCGGGCTTCAGTTTCGGTCCATGCAAACCGCGGATCTGCTTGCCCTTCTTGCCATCGTCATCGCCCTCTCTGCTTATATCGCGACAATTCGCCTGTTCATGATTGACAAGATGCGAGAACGGTCAGGGGACGAGCGCGCAAAGATTCGTTTTAAGATGAAGATTCTACTTCTTGCAGACGTACCGATGACGGTTTCTGCTTGTTCGCTTGGCATATACACCCTTTTCAACACTAGCGCACCATGGTTCCCATGGTTCATGAAAATCGGAATTTGTGGGTTCGTGATTGGCGGCTTAGCGTTGATTGGTTTGCATGCATACAATTGGTGGAAGACATCCTTTTCTGGTGAAAAACCAAGCCAATACCTGCTCGTCCAGTTCGACCCATCAGACCATGATAAGTGTGACACATGGATAGCAGAATTCGAAAAGAAAAAGTCTGAACATAAATGTGAGCTTGAATGGAAATTCAAAGATGACAATAAGGCTATGTTCATCTTTTTCAAACCTGAGGATGCCCAAAAGGCCACGAGCTTTCATTTCACCCAGATTAATACTACAGCTGCCCTCACTAAGGCACCCACGACGTACATTCTTACCAAGCAGACCAAGTAGATGCGATAAACTTATAAACGCAAAATAGCCTTGCTTTAGCTGTAGCGATTAACCAACACAGGGTTGATCAAAGCTCAGCCTACTTAGAAATGAGATTGCCATCGATGAATGTGTCGGCATGACAATAGCGCCAAGTTATCGGGTCATCTGAAACCCGCCTTCTAAATTCCCAACTTCTCCCAGATCTTATCCACCCGTGCCTTGGTCTCCGCGTCCATCTCAATCAACTCGGGCCACCGCCGGGTAAATCCCTCCGCCGCCCACTTCCGCGTCGCGTCAATGCCCATCTTGCTGCCGTAGTTCGGCATCCGCGACGCGTGATCCAGCGAATCCACCGGCCCCAGCGTAAATTGAATGTCCCGCTCCGGATCGATGTTGTTCGCTACCCGCAGCGTCACTTCGCCGATGTCCTGCACGTCGCAGTCCTCGTCCACCACAATCACGCATTTGGTAAACATCGCCTGGCCCATCGCCCAGATGCCGTTCATCACCTTGCGCGCCTGCCCCGCATAGCTCTTCCTGATCGACACAATCATCAGGTTGTGGAACACCGCCTCCACCGGCAGATTCACATCCACAATCTCCGGCAGCGTCAGCTTCATCAGCGGCAAAAAGATCCGCTCCACCGCCTTGCCCATCCACGCATCCTCCATCGGAGGCTTGCCCACAATCGTCGCCGCGTACACCGGGTCCTTGCGGTGCGTAATGCACGTAATGTGAAAGACCGGATACTCCTCCTCCATCGTGTAGAAGCCCGTGTGGTCCCCAAACGGTCCCTCCACGCGCAGCTCGTCCAGCTTCACGTAGCCTTCCAGCACAATCTCCGCGTGCGCCGGAACCTCCAGGTCCACCGTCTCGCATTTCACCAGCTCCACCGGCTTCTGCCGCAGAAACCCCGCAATCAAAAACTCCTCAACCTCCGGCGGAGCCGGCACAATCGCCGCAAACGTCGTCGCCGGATCGGTCCCGATCGCTACCGCCACTTCCAACCGGTCATCCTTCACCTGCCCCAGCGCAATGTTCTGCGTCCCGCCCGCCGTCTCTGCCATCGCCTGCACCCGCGCAGCGGCCGACTCGCCCGCTGCGGCCCGCAGCTTCTCGCGCAGATGCTCCGCAGCATTCTTCTGCCGCTGCCAGTGCATGCCCGTCGTCTGCCCGTCATACACCTGCATCCGATACATCCCCACATTGCGCTTGCCCGTCTTCGGATCGCGCGTCACCACGCACGGCAGCGTAATAAACCGCCCGCCATCCATCGGCCAGCACTTGATCACCGGAAGATCCAGCACGCTGAAATTCTCGCGAAGAATCACTTCCTTGCATGCCGCGTCCTTCGCCGCTACCGTCTTCGGAAAATACTTCCCCACCTCCGCCAGCATCGGCAGCATCTTCAGCTTGTCCAGCAGCCCTTCCGGAGACTTCACATCCATCAGCGCCCGTATCCGCCCCGCAATCTCATCCAGCCGGTCCACCTCCAGCGCCATCCTCATCCGCCGCTCGCTGCCGAACTGGTTCATCAGCACCTTCGTGCCCGCGTGCCCCTTCACCCGCTCAAACAGCAGCGCCGGCCCGCCCGCCGCGTATTTCTCCTCGCCCTTTTTGCCCGCCGCCCGCGCACCCCGCCGCCCCATCTTCGACACGCGGTCCGTGATCTCGGCAATCTCCAGCACCGGATCAACCTCTTCCTGCACGCGCTTCAGCTCGCCCGCCTTGTCCAGCGCCTTGATCCACTCTCTTAGGTCGTCGTATGCCAATGTCTTCCTCGGCGCTCCACACAGCCAAGCGCAGTCCTCATTCTAATTCCCGCATCCGCTCAGCCCGAGCCCGTGCCGCCTCTACGTAGTCAGCCTGTCCGCCGATATCGGCTTCACCGGCCATACCCGCAAATCCCGCAGCGTCCCCGCTGGCGCCTTTACCCGCAGACGCACCGCCGGAGCCTCATTCCCCGCATAGTAAAACCGCTTCGTGTACGCCGCCGACCTGTTCACGATCAGCTCCACCACCGACCCATCAATATAAAGGTGCGCCTCAATCCCATCTCCACCCGTCGCCGGAACCCGCACACCGTCCACCGTCACCGCATTCCCATCCGCGGGATCATAGCTCAGCGTCATGATCGGCTCCGCCATCTCGCCGCTTGGCAGCCTTCCCACCAGCTCCGCCGCAAACGCCTTCCCGCTCGCGAAGCTCGCCACCATCTCACCCGTCGCCGCTTCAATCGTCAGCCGCCTGCACTCAGCCTCTGCATCCGCCCCCGGAATCAGCCGCCGCTCATCCCCGCGCAGCTCACGGACCGTCCCCAGCGCTGCAATCCCCAGCGATCCATCTGCGCGCAGCGTCAGCACCCGCGGCAGAGACATCATCCCCGCCCAGCCCGCAGCCTTGTACTCCGCCAGCGGACGCGTCTCATTGATCCATCCCCACACAATCCGGTTGCCCTTTGCGTCCACCTGCGTCTTCGCCGCGTAATACGTCCCGTAATCCAGCTCTCCATAGCGCTCTGCATGAAACAGCATCGTCCGCTCATCGAGCACGCCCGACTGCCAGTGCACATGCCCCCTCGCTGAGTAGATCAACACATGCTTTCCGCCCAGCGGAAACAGCTCCGGACACTCCCACATATCGCCCGTGTCCACCGGATTCGCGCCACCCTTTCCCTCGCCCGCGCCGCTCGCCACCGGATGCAGATACTCCCAGTGCTTCAAGTCCTTTGACCGGTATAGCAGCACCGCGCCGCCCTCACGCGGCACGCCCGACCCCACCGTCATGTACCACTCATCGCCCTGCCGCCACGGCGAAGGATCGCGAAAGCCCGTCTCGCGCATCCCCTTCGGCGGAGCCGCAATCACCGGCTGCGCCCGCTTCCGCCACACCTTCAGCTCCGGATCATCCGACGTCGCCAGGCACTGTGTCTCCCGAAAGCTGTGCACCCCGTCGCGCAGCGTTGCCACAGCCTCCGGAACACTCACCACGCCCGTATACAGCACCGCCACCTCGTCACCGTCAATCACTGCCGTGCCGGAGAAGCATCCCTGCGCGTCCGGCCCGCCCGGCGTAGGAGCCAGCGCCACCGGCAGATGTTTCCAATACACCATGTCCGGACTCACCGCGTGCCCCCAGTGCATATCGCCCCAGTACGCCCCGTCCGGGTTGTACTGGAAAAACATGTGATACTTCCCCCTCCAGTACACCGGCCCGTTGGGATCATTCATCCAGTTCCGCTTCGGCAGCAAATGGAACTGCGGCCTTCGCGGATCGCCCGCCAGCCTCGTCTCCAGCCCCGGCGGCCCGCCATCCAGTCCTCGCAGCGCCTTCGCCACTCCCGGCCCTGCCGCCAGCACCATCCCCGCCTTCAACAGCTCCCGCCGATTCATCCCCACGCCCCCAGCCACCGCTAAGTCTACTAAACGGAAAGCATTGACATTGCGGTTCCCGCGCCGCCGCTCCCTGCCGCCACCCCGCAGCGTCTAAAATTTAAATAGATTCAGGAGACACAATGGTCCGCTTATTCTGCGCCTCGATTCTATGCGCTGCCCTGCTTCCCATTGCCGCATACACCCAGACCCACCAGCCGACCGATCACGAAATTCTCATTCAGGTCAGCCGCACCCTCGCCAATGAGCCGGCCCTGAACACCATGGTCATCAATCCATCCGTCTCAAACGGCGTCGTCACCCTCTCCGGAACCGTCACCAGCTATGCCGCCAAGGTGCTCGCATCGAACGAAATCTCCGGCATCAATGGCGTCAAAACCGTGCTCAACAACCTCAACGTCGTCCCGCCTGCTCCCGCGCCTGCCCCCGCTCCGCCGCAGCCCCAGCCGCAAAGCCCGCCGCCGCCTACATCCGCTGACCAGTTCACCAGCATGCAGAGCGTCAACCTCCCCGCCGGAAGTTCACTGCCCGTCCGCCTGGTCGAGGAGATCAACACCAAGAGCGCCAAGGCGAATGATGCTTTCCACGCCACGCTTATGTCTGACATCACCAACAACGGCTACGTGCTCATCCCGCACGACACCGTCTTCGTCGGCCGCGTCATCAGCGCGCAATCCGCAGGACGCTTCACCGGCTATCCCGAGCTCTCGCTTGAGCTCACCGGCTTCACCCTCAACACCCCGCAAGGGCCAAAACAAATCGGACTCATCACCGACCCGCTCTCCAATCAGGGCAAAGGCCGCGGCAAGAACACCGCGGAGAAGGCCGGTGGCGGCGCTGCATTCGGAGCCATCATCGGCGCACTCGCTGGCGGTGGTACAGGAGCAGCCATCGGCGCTCTCTCCGGCGGCGCATTGGGCGCGGGAACAAACATCCGCCGCGGACACCAGATCGATCTCAAGCCCGAGCAGCTTCTCACCTTTACCACCAACTCTTCAGCCTCTGTCCCTGTCTATCTCGACCAGGGCAGCCAGATCATCCCCAACCCGGCCACCACACCCCCACCCTCCAACAACTCCGCCGCCGCCACCCCCAACCAATAGCCCGCCTCATCAATAGAATTGCCATCGCGACCGAAGCTCGTCGCGCGCCGCGAAGCGGAGGAATCTGCTTTTCCTCCAACCCAGCCACAACCGGGGAGGCCCCATTCCTACCTCGGTCTGAAACGCTCAAACTCGCGAACTCGCTGGTGAAGTAACGCTTTCGCGAACATAGGTCGGCACTTGGTTTCCAAATCACGCTCGATGAGCACTTTGGCGATTTGGCCTCAACTCAAAAGAGAAGCCACGATCCCGACTGAAAGACCTCTAACACGAACGCTCGGATCTTAGTTTTTCCCTTTTTCTTGCTGGTCTTTGATCAACACCACGTCCGAGCTCGACTTCTCCCGCACGAGCGCCAGTTGTTTGCCTGAAGGCGACCAGCCAAAGTCAGAAATGGTCTCCTGCATCGGATCGAAAAGCAAGTGTGAGGGCGAGCCATCCAGCGGCTGATACAGCAGCGTCCTGCCGCCATTCCGGAGAACGGAGTAGACCGCGGCGCGGCTGTCCGGTGAAAAGCGCACCGAGCTGGCGTCATCGCCGCCCAGGTCGCTGGTATCCAAAGGAATCTGGGAGACCGACCGCCCTGAGGCCAGATCATAGATATTCCACCGGGCTTTCGGCGGATCCAGGATGGTCCAAGCGGCCAGCCTCCCGTCAGCGGAGATTGCGTAATACACAGTAGCTTCGGGTGGGAGAATCTGTCGTGGTGTCCCACCACTCAGCGGCACCGACCACAACGATGCCTTGGACATCTCATTCTCCTCGACGAAATAGTAGACCTCCCGGCTGTCGGAAGAGCATCCGGGAGCCGGCGTGATTCCACCGGCGGCCAACTGGACGATGTTTCCCCCATCCTCATCCATACGAAAGATCCATGCCTCCGTCGCTCCCTTGGGGAACCCGGCGAAAAGGATGTGGCCATCCGGGCAGGTCGTTATATAGTCCCCCGCCGCAGTCTCCCCGATGTCGAAGGTATGGACCTCGCCGGTCGAGCGGTCGATCCAGCCGATATCGACGCGCGGAATGGCAAAGAGCAGACGGTCTTCGTTTGCCCAGGCGATTCGGTACGGAGTAATCCGCAGCGGGGTGGTCGAAAGCGGAACTCCGCCCTCGGGCTTATACCACGCAATGCTCGAATCGATGTTGGTGAGCACCGTCGCCAGGGTGCGTCCATCCGCGGAGAGCGCCAACTCGCTATAGGAGCTGACGTCGTTGGTCACCGGATGAAAATCACCGGAGGGCAGGGTAACCATCCCGATCTGGGCATGATCGCTGTGCGGTCTGATATAAAAGGCCAGCAGGTGCCGGCCGTCGGGCGTCCACGCCACGTTAGATAGGCCGGCGAAAGAGATGTCCGGCAGTGCTGCGAAGTCCGTCAATTTTTTCGAAGCGATCTCGAAGATCTGGAGCGCGAACTTCGCAGGCCCTACCGTGCTAATCCATGCGATCCTGCCGCCTTTGGGCGACCAGACCGGTGGACCAATCTCTTCCCGGGTCGCATAGACCACCTGGTTGTCGCTTCCGTCTTTGTTAGCGATGTGGATCTCGGAGGACTGGTCCTTCCGGTCGGGAGTCCATCGCACATAAGTAAAGCGTGTGCCGCCCGGCGAAAAGCTGATGGCGCTGTCGACGTCATAGATCAGCTGCCTCGGCGTGCCGCCGAAGACTGGCATGACGTAAAGCACGTTAACGAGGCCACTTTCCGTAGTTCCCCGCACAAAGTAGAGATAATTGCCATCCGGCGAGAAGGTGAGCCCCATATACTCGTTGCCAAACGCGCCCAGGATTTGGGTATCGGTGTTGGTCGCGATGTTCCTCACCCAGAGTGTCCGCTGGCCTTTATCGTTCTTTACTTCGGCCAGAAAGCGGCCATCGCCAGAGAGCGCAATATTTTCAATTGTCCCTACATTAGTGATCTGGCTTACAAAGGTCGTCGCGAACGGCCGAGGTCGCGGCAACAAGCGCCACGCAGCATATCCAACTGCCACGAGAATGACCACGCAAGCCGCGATGATCGCGAGTCGGCGCGATCTCCTCGCCGCGAGCAGAGCGGCGCTCGAGGAGGATCCCGGCGAAGACGCTCCCGGCGCTTGCGCGGCAGGGGCGCTCCCCGAACCGCTCTTCCTTTGCAGCCTTTTCAGGTCGGCGCGAAGCTCGGCTGCGGACTGGCTGCGAAGCTCCCGTTCTTTCTCCAGCGCCTTGTTGAGAATGCTCTCGAACTCTACCGGGAGTTTCGGATTGAGCGAGATGGGCGCGGCCGGCGACTCGTTCAGTATGCGATCGAAGACCACGGCGGTTGTAGCGCCCCTAAAGGGATGCCGTGCGGTCGCCATCTCGTAAAGAACAATCCCGAGCGAAAACAGATCGCTGCGCGCATCCAGCGGCTCACCGCGCGCCTGCTCCGGCGACATATAGGCGACTGTTCCCATTGTCGCTCCCGAGTCGGTGAGCGGGTACGTCACAGTCGAAGCGTCTGCGTCTGTGCCGCCACTGTCGAGTTTCGCGAGCCCGAAATCAAGGATCTTCGCCTGCCCCGAGCTGGTTATAAAGATATTTGCCGGCTTAATGTCGCGGTGCAGAATACCTTTGCGATGCGCAGCGTCGAGGGCATCGGCCACCTGCACACCCAAATCCAGCAATTTGGGATACGGCATAACACGACCGTGATAGAGCTTTTCCAGGCTGTTACCCTCCATCAGCTCCATCACAATGAATGGCGTTTCCGCCGACTCGTTAAGCTCATGGATTGTGCAAATGCCGGGATGATTGAAGGAAGAAGCTGCGCGCGCCTCGCGCCAGAAACGCTCCAGAGCGGAGCTGTCGTTATGCGTTGTTTCGATCAGCAGTTTGACTGCGACATGGCGGCCCAGCTTCTGGTCGACTGCCTCGTATACCACACCCATCCCGCCCTGCCCCAACCGGCGGATGAGTCTGTAATGACCCAGGAGGGTCCCTGGAGAAAGTTCTTGCACCCCATAATCTTGCCTTTAAGCGTCGGATCGGGCAAGAGATCCTGCGCGGCTTGAACGAAACCGGCGAGTGGCCCCAGTCCCGATGACCTTCCCAAACCAGCCGAGGCGCTCCCTCGCTTTTGAGAACCGGAGATGGCGAGTAGCCGGACCCACAACTGTTCTTTCTTTCTCTTAAAAAGAGGAACAACGTCTTGAAAGATCACACCCACTGGCAGCTCCGCTGCTTATTCCCCTACCTCATGCATCCACCGGTCCAGCAGCGTCTGAGCGCAGCGCGCTCCGCACAGGTGCTTCACCGCCGCATCATGCGCCAGGAAATCATTCCAATGGGTGACCTTCAGCAACGGCTGCTCCACCTTCGGCAGCGGAGACACCTGGTCCTCCCAGGCCAGCCACCAGTCACAGGCTTCTTCGCTCTTCGGCTTGCCGCACACATTGCAATGGAATGTCTCGCTGAACGCCATCACACCCCCGCTCCTACGTCACTGGAGAGTAGCATAGCCACGCCCCGATCTTCTGTGAAAGAACCTGGAAAGATTCTTCCCCTCGCTCACCCTTCTTTATCTTGTCAAGCCATCTTTCGATTAACTCGTTTATAGACAACGACATCCAAATGCATATAACCACCCTCAACGCTGCTATCCTGAAAGTATGGGGGCAGAAAAACACTCTTCACGCAAACACGGTTCTTCGCACAAATCCCTGACGATTCCATGGCCAGTAAGCCGCAACAAATCAATGCTTTACGGGAATCATCGTTAGAATCATGAATTTGGGCCAATTCGGAGCCAAATGACAATCAAATCAATACGATACAGCGATAATCGCCAGAATCAACAGCTTAGGGCAAATTTCCGATCTTCAGTTTTCAATGAAATCAATAAGTTAGCAAATGGTTCCGGATTCGACGCTCACGCCGCCGTGGGCTCAATTGCCACCAGCGGATACCCCAGGCGCTTCCACTCGTCGAATCCGCCCAGCAGGGGACGCACCCGGTACACCCCCAGCCTTCGGATAGTCAGCGCCATCTTGGCCGCCGTCGCCTCGCTCGGGCAGGTGCAGAACAGCACCACGTCCCGGTCTCTCGGAATCTCCGCGCAGTGTTCCACCAGCTTGTCCGGAGACAGCAATATGGCGCCCGGCAGCGTCCTCGGATCAGGCAGGTAATCCAGCGGATGCCGCAGGTCTACGATGTAGACCGGCTGCCCGCGATCCAGCATTTGCTTCAGCTCGCCCGGGGCCACCCGCGCCATCCGGATCTCCTTCAGAAATGCCCGCTGCCGGAAGAATCGCCACACGAAGAAGCTCATCAAAAGCACCACGAACAGTGCAAACCCAAACCGCGTAACCCACGCAAATGCATTGGGATGGTGCTTCAGTACATCGCCGAAGAATCGTCCGCCCAGTGTCAACGATAGCCCCCACAGCATGATCCCGATTGCGTCATACACGGCAAACAGTTTGTACTTCATCCCCGTCTGACCGGCGATCGGAGCAGCCACCGTGCCCAGACCCGGCAGAAACTTGGCCACAATCAGGGCCTTGACACCCTGCTTGGCAAAGTAGTCCTCCGTCCGCCGCACGCACGTGTTGCTTTCCATGGAGAGCCGGCACAGCAGCTTCACCACCGCTCCGCCGTACCGCTTGCCCATCAGGTACCATGCACTATCGCTGATCAGGCTGCCCGCCAGGATGGCCAGCAGTACCAGCGGCAGATTCATCTTGTGTGTCGAGGTCAGCGTTCCCGCGGTCAGCAGCAGCGGCGCGCTCGGAATGGGCACACCCAACTGCTCCACCATCACCCACAGGAAGAGGATCCAGTAACCGTATTTAAGGAAGAAGTTCAGCGCTACTGGCATAGCATGCAGCCCTTATTCAAAGGATACCTTTACTAGAGATGCCCGCAATGCGGATTAGATACCGCAAAAAGTTAGGCCCTCCCAGCAAGCCGGGAGGGCCGGAGCCAAAGCCTTGACCAAAGGCCTATTTATTTCGCGTGGACCAGCGGCATCTCAACCAGGTGCTCGCTCAGGAACCACACCTGCAACTCGTTGGTCCGCACCACATCGCTGACCAGAAGGTCGTTCGTCGCGTCATCGCCCAGGTCCTGCGCCTTCTTCGCCAGCGCCCGCGCGTTCTTGATGATCAGCTCGTGCGCCTCGAGCAGCCGCGAAATCTGCACCGGCACCTCTTCGCGGTCCCGTGGAGGACGCGCAATCCGCGTCAGCTCGGCAATGTCGTGTGCCATGGCCACGCTCACGCCGCCCAGCGTCTGGATGCGTTCGCCCAGCTGATCAACCAGTTCTGCCTGCTCACCAAAGTGCTTATCAAAAAGGAGATGCAGTTGATAAAACGTCGGCCCGCCTACTTGCCAGTGCGACTTCTTGTACAGGTCGCGCAGGCTCGATGTATCCGCCAACATCAGGTTCAGTTGCTCACAAACCTCCGTCCGCGCCCTCTCATCAATGCCGATCGGCAGGCTGCGGATCACCGTCCCAAACTTCTGTATCGGCCGGGCGCTCTGCTTCCACTGAGGACTAATATGGTCCGGACCCTTGGTTGGGACTTCCTTCAAGGCTGAAGTGCTCATCGCTAATTCCTCCATGTGTTTTTTGGATGCAGCAGCACCCTCACCGGAGTCAAAACCGCACCATTCCCGGGGCACAATCGGCAGATTTTAATCCTTCACCCTGACCCTCGGTTCAACCGACATGCCCGGCCGCAGCAGATGGTCTGCTATCTGGCTCGGTTTGGTGAAGTCGATGCGCACCGGAACGCGCTGCACCACCTTGACATAGTTGCCCGTCGCATTTTCCGGCGGAAACAGGCTCAACACTGACCCTGTCGCGCCGCCGATCTGCGTTACACGGCCGTCATACTTTCGTCCGCCGTAGGCATCCACGCTGATCACCACCGGCTGGCCTGCGCGCATATGATCGAGTTGCGTTTCCTTGAAGTTCGCCGTCACCCAGATGTCGTCGAGCGAGACCAGCGTCATCATGTTCTGCCCCACGCTCACGTTCTGGCCCACCTGAACGCTCTTATTGGTGATAATCCCAGCTGTAGGCGCATAAATCTTCGTGTAGCTCAGGTTCAGCTTTGCTTGCTCCAGTTGCGCCTTCGCCTGCTGCACCAGCGCCGCCGCCTGGTCGGCCCTGGCCTTCTGGATCGCCACCTGTTGAGGTCCGGTCAACGCGTTGTGGTAGCTGGCCTGCGCCTGCGTCACGCGATCATGTGCAATGCGGACTGCATCCCGCGCACCCTGCAGATTCGCCTCAGCCTGCGCAACTGCCGCCTTGTCTGCTGTCGCTGCCGCAACCGCTGCGTCATACTGCAGCTTGGAGATGACGTCTTTCTCCACCAGCGGCGTGTACCGCTCCAAATCCTGCTGCGACTTGACGGAATTCGCCTTCGCCTGCGCGACCGCCGCCTGAGCTGCCTGCAGTTGCTTCTCCGCCTGCGCCACTCCCGCCTGCGAGCCGGAGACATCAGCTCCTGCCGAATACAGCGCCGCGCCAGTATTAACATGCGTCACCGGGACATTTACACGCGCAGCCTCATAGGCTGCCTCGGCGCTTGCCAGGTTCGCTTCATCCTGCTGCACTGCCGTCTGGAAGTCCGTCGGGTCCAGTTCCGCAATCAACGTGCCTTTGTCCACATACTGGTTCTCTTCAACGTCGACCTTGATCACGTGCCCGGCGATACGTGCACTTATCTGGATCAGGTTTCCGTTGACCTGCGCATCGTCAGTGTCTTCGTAGTACGTGGAGTGCCACCAGAAGAGCAGCACGCCCACCAGCAGGATCGCCACCACTCCAATGACAACGAACCGCCGGCGCGACTTGATGCGCGGATCCGTTGGCTCCGGCTCCGAACCGCCTCTCTGCGTCGACTGGCCTTGAGTCTTGTTGTTCTGTTCTGGATTCTCGTCCGCCACAGCTACTTTCCTCCCAGGTACATCTGGTAATCATTGCCGGCCACGCCCAGCGCGCGTGCCAGCGATAGCTTCGCCATATTGTGCTGGTAGAGACTGCTTACATACTGGTTATCGGCCTGGGCGAGCGCCGCCAGCGCCTGCGACACGGCAAGGTTGTTGTCCACGCCTGCTTTGTAGCGCTCCTGCGCTTCCGTCAAAGCCTCGCTGGCCAGTGCAACGTTGCTGCGTGACACCTCAACCAGCTTCTCCGCCGACTGAATATCTAGAATACTGTCCCGCACATCTGCGCTTATCTGCCCCTGCAGATCGCTCAGCCGTGCCTGCTCCTCGTCGAGCTGGGCCTGCGCCTGCTTGGCGTCGCCGCGCAGCCTGGCTTCCTCGAACACAGGTATGTCCAGCGGTCCCGTTGCATTGCCGGTGCCATGCGAGTTCGATGGGTTCACACCGATGTCACCATAATCTCCGCTGAAGCTGATGACTGGCAGCCTCTCATCAGTCGCCGCTTTTCGCGCATGCTCGGCTGCAGCAACCTGCTCACGCAGGGCCTTTAGGTCGCTGCGCGCCGCCAGCGCCTGTTTTACGGCAGTGTCCGCATCAAGATTGTCTAGCGGAGCATAAGGCTCTGCGCTTGTCAGCTTGAATTTCTGGTCCAGCGGCAAGCCGATCGCGCGTGCCAAAGCAATCCGGTCTTTGTCATACGCATTCTGCGCGGCAATGAGCGATTGCTGCTGCGTCTGGTAATCCACACGCGCGCGCAGCTCGTCGAGCAAAGGGGCCGTGCCCGCATTGTGACTATCTACAGCCTGGTCAAGTGAAACCTTAGCCGTTGCCACTTGCGCCTCGACTTCATCAATCCGGCTTTTGTCCGCAATGCAGGTCAGATAAGCGTTGCCCACGGTCAGCACCACCAGGTCCCGAGCGTCGTACACTGACAACTTCGCGCCTTCAAAATTGTGCTTCGACGCCAGATAATTCTGCAGCGCCGAAAGGTTCAGCAGCGACCAGTTCATCGAGGCGCGAATGTCCGTATAACCGTAAGGCCCGATGATCGACGGGAAACCCGGAACCCGCAATCCCTCTGCTTGAAGATCAGACTGCTGTACTGAAGCCTTGAGGTTCGCGTCCACCGTCGGCAGCAACGACTGCAACTCTTCCAGCTGCTGACCCCGCGCCGACTGTGTGCTCTGACTCGTCAGAATCAGCCCCAGATTATGCTTCAGCCCGCGTGCAATCGCCTCGTCCAGCGACAGAGGAAGCACTCCTCCAGTCGCCTTTTCCACAGTTTCACTCCCTTGATATGTGGTGCTGTTGATCTGCGGCTGCACGATCGGCAGCGGTGAGGTCTGTGGCGCAGAGCTTCCGCTGCCCCCTTGTGCCTGGAATCCATAGGCCGCAGGGCTCATCATTGCCGCAAGCAGTGCGCCCAACAGCAAGCCGGAATACACAGCAGTTCTCCGGCCGCAGGAACTTGCCTTCAACACAAAGCACTCCATTATGGGAAATTGCGCTCCAGCGCATGGCTTTTAAAGCGAGCTGAAGACACTCTCAAGGTTACGTCGTTTTGGATGCCTAAGCACCCGAAAGTATTCAAAAAATGAGGGTGAAGCAGGCGCACGCCCTCCTGCTCCGGCCAGCGCCGGGATCGTTCAATTATCAAAAACAGGCCCCCCCTGGCTCTCTTACTGGTGTGGTCTACGTCTGCGCAACAGCGGCATGTACCAGTGAGGTCGCCAGTGAACACAGGGCCTGGCGAAACAACTCGCTTACCTGCCCGGGCTGCCAGTTGCCGGATGCAGTCTTGCTTAGCAAGGCCGCTGTGGCGGCGTTGTCCCAACCTAGAGTGGCGCGCACCACAAAGATGACCCTCTGTGCCACAGGCAGCCTGTTCAGCCAGTCGCGAAGCCTGCGGCGCTCAGGCCCGTTCACCATGTCCGTCAGCTGGCTTGCCGAAATTCCCACCGCCGAGAGATCGTCGTCATCAATACAATGCCCGCCTGCCGATGCCAGCAGTATTGGAGCTTTAAGAGCCTCTGGGTCAGCCTGACTCAGCCGTGCAACAGCCTTCTCCACTAGGCTCTCAAGCGCTGCGCTGACGGAGGCTCCGGCCTCCGCGCATGGATCAATGATCGTTTGCGCAACCGTGCTCTCCACCAGTTCGATGGCCCGCGACTCGTCGCCCATCATCAGTGCGGCAACTTGGTACAACTCTCCTGCGGCATCATGCACCTTCGCCCGGGCATCCCGACAATCGCTCTCCGCCATTCGTTTTCCCTCCATTGTTCCTTCATCCTCAAGCAGCCGTCTCCCGGAGTCAACCAGTTCACCCGCCCACGCTGCCCTCAGCACTTACTATTCATCCCACACAGCAAGACTTTTATCTTTCGTTCACATCCCAACAGTAGAAGAATTATCAGCTTAGCGAATAATCGTTACACTGGAATCCGGACCTTGCGCCTCAAACCATATGCCTCGAGCCCAAACTCGGAAACTAAGCCGGTTCATAGGAAGAGACGAGTCCTGGCTGGACTTCAATCGCCGCGTGCTCGAAGAAGCTCAGGATGCGACCAATCCGCTTCTCGAACGGGTCAAATTCCTGGCCATCACCGCCAGTAATCTCGATGAATTCGTGGAGATCCGCATCGCTAGTATCCTGCAGCGAATTGAAGACGGCTACACCGAGAGCGACGAACAGGGCCTAACCCTCGAGCAGTCGCTCGCGGCGATTAACCAGAACATGCACAAATTCGTCGAGTCGCAATACCTCTGCTGGAACCGGCAGCTGCTGCCAGCCTTGCGCTCCGCCGGCGTGCGTGTTCTTCGCTGGGATGCCATTGACGATCAGGCCTGCAAAGTGGCCACCGCCTTCTACCAGCGCGAAGTCGATCCTCTGCTCACCCCGATCACCATCGACCCCGCCCATCCCTTTCCCCGCGTCCTCAATAAGGCCCTTTGTATCGCATTGCTGCTCCGGCGCAAGCGCCGTGGAACCGCCGGTCCTGTCCTCGGAGTCGTCACCGTGCCGCGCGCGCTGCCTCGCCTTGTGCCATTGCCTTCGGCAGCAGGCACACATGACTATGTCTTACTGCATGACCTCATCGAGCGCAACGCCGCAACCATGTACCGTGGCTATGAGATTATCTCCAAGGCCGCCTTCCGGGTCACACGTAATAGCAACCTCTATTTCCAGGAAGAGGAATCCCGTAACCTGCTGGAGACGGTCCGCGCCGAACTTCACAACCGCCGCAAGGGAGATGCGGTAAGACTGGAAATCGAAAAATCCGCCGATCCAGAAGTCGTTGACCGCCTGCGCATCAATTTTGAGCTTGACGACTCACAGGTCTTCCGTACCGACGGTCCTGTGAACCTGTCACGGCTTATGTATCTCTACAGCGATACACCACGCCCCGATCTGAAATACCCCCCCTTTGTGCCGCACGAGCTTCGCCTGAACCGCAAATCTGTCGATCTGTTCGACGAGCTGCGCCATCACGACATCCTCCTGCATCACCCTTACGACTCCTATGACGGCGTGGTTGGCTTCATCGAGTCAGCCGCCAAGGACCCCAGCGTCGTCTCTATCAAACAGACCCTCTATCGCACCAGTGCCGACTCGACCATCTTCAACGCTCTCACTGAAGCGGCCCAAAGCAAAGAAGTGACCGTGGTGGTCGAGCTGACCGCCCGCTTTGATGAAGCTTCGAACATCCGCTGGGCGCGCGACCTCGAAGACGCCGGCGTTCAGGTGTTTCACGGAATCGTAGGTTTGAAGACCCATTGCAAACTTGCACTCCTGGTGCGCCGAGACCCCGATGGCATAACGCGCCGCTATGGACACTTGGGCACCGGCAACTACAACCCGATCACAGCGCGCTTCTATACCGACCTCAGCCTCCTCACCGCCGACCCTGAGATCACGGCAAGCATGCACGCGGTCTTCAACTACCTCACTGCTCATTCCGAATCCGGAGATTATTCGCCATTGCTGGTCGCCCCGCTCACCCTCGCTGAAGGCTTCATCCGCTTGATCCACCGCGAGACCGAGCACGCCGCCGCAGGCCGCCCCGCCCACATCATCGCCAAGATGAACTCTCTGCTCGAAAACGGAATCGTCGAAGCGCTCTATGCAGCCTCGCAGGCCGGCGTTCAGATTGACCTCATCGTCCGTGGCATTTGCTCATTGCGCCCGGGCGTCAAGGGCCTCAGCGAGAACATCCGTATCCGGTCCATCATTGGACGCTTCCTCGAGCACAGCCGCATTTTCTACTTCCTTAACGGCGGCCAGGAAGAAATCTATTGCGGCAGCGCCGACTGGATGCCTCGAAATCTCTTCGAGCGCTGCGAAGTCGTCTTCCCCGTCCGCGACCCTCAAATTAATGCCCGTCTTCGCAACGAGATCCTGGCCGCGCTGCTTGCCGACAGCGTCAAGGCTCGAGTGCTCAACGCGTCAGGAGTCTATTCGCGAATGGCAGGCGCCAGCACCCACCTGCCCGCCTTCTCCGCGCAGGATTTCTTCATTCAGGCCGCCGAAGGAAAAGCCTCTTTGGAGAATATTCCTCATCTCTCCTCCCCGAAGCCACTCAAGTCTAACAAAAGTGACAATTCACGTCGAATCAGATAGATACGTGTAAAACCCGGAACCCAAACAGCCTTCCAGCCACCTGCATCAACTCTTCCAAAGAAAATTATTTAGCCAAAAGCATCCTAATTTTTACCCCCCACATCTAAGCGCCCTGAATTGGTGTATCAGGCTGTCCCCCGGCCTCCGCACCAAGTTGTAGCACTTTCGATGTAACGATTTGGACACCGGAGAATTGCGAAAGGCTGATGAATATCAGCCTTTTAGGAGGGGATAAAGTCAACCAGCAGTGAATCTTATGACATCAAAGTTGTCATCCCCTTGTTAGATCGAAACCATTAGATGTACCCAGTTCGCGCGCTATGCGCAATTTACAGGAGAAACCCTCATGACGAAGTTGCTCTTCCGCTCAGTTGCCACTACAACCGCTGCCCTGCTGATCCCGGTTGCGTCGGCCTTCGCCCTCGGCCCCGCCGCACCCGTACCATTGCCGCCGCCTTCAGCAGCTTTAGCTGGTCCGGCTGCTCCGGTTCCGCTACCCCCGCCCGCAGTGGCTCTGCTTGGTCCAGCTGCTCCTGTACCATTGCCGCCGCCTTCAGCAGCATTAGCTGGTCCTGCCGCTCCGGTTCCGCTACCTCCTCCCGCAGTAGCAATGCTTGGCCCCGCTGCTCCGGTTCCGCTGCCCCCGCCCGCGGTGGCTCTGCTTGGTCCAGCTGCTCCCGTACCGTTACCGCCACCTTCCGCAGCATTAGCAGGTCCGGCCGCTCCGGTACCGCTACCCCCTCCCGCAGTCTAATTCGGTACATTTAGATTCGAGCGTGAGAGTTTTCCCTAAAATGTGGTCCTTCTGCTGGTATCCTTAGCTGGCAGAAGGACTCAGGATGCATTTTTCTAGCATCGACGATTTTCTTTGGGCCTTCGGAATTGTGGGTGAGCTGCTGCTCTTGGCCATCCTCATATTTCGCGGTTCATACAAGTTGTTCCCTGTTTTCACCGTTTATATTGTTTGGCTTACAATCTCTGACCCCCTTCTCTTGCTGGTCCTCGGCCAGCATCATGACCAGTATGGGCCGCTTTATTACCGCGTCTTCTTTGCCTTCACTGTGATCCAGTACGCTCTTGAATTGGGTGTACTCCTCGAAATTGCCTCAGCCGTGCTGCGTCCGGTAAGGCAGATGTTCTCCCTGAAATTCTCGCTGGTTTTTCTGGCTTTGATGGCGGCAGTGGCCCTTGGAGCCTTCTTGATCACTGCCCACGTTAATGCTGCAACTCTTTCTCATCCAAGAACTTACTTCATGATTAGCACCACCATGGCAATTCTCCGCCTGGTCACATTTTTAATGATTGCCGGCTGCTCACAATTGCTGGGGCTTTCCTGGAAGAATCATGTGCTCCAGTTGACAGCAGGTCTGGCCTTTTATGGCGTCGTAACTTTGATCGTCGAGCTGGCGCACAGCCGTCAAAGGGCTGGCCCACATTATGCCCAGGAGTTCTACGCCCTCGACCATCTCCGCATCGGTGGTTACCTTTGTGCACTGTACTTTTGGTGCTATGCCTTTGCAAAAAAAGAGGCTCCACGCAAAGAATTCAGTCCACAAATGGCAAAATTTCTGGTATCAATATCTGGAAGCACCAAGAGGCAACGTGCAGTTATTGCCCGTACACGTGATCAATAGCGAATGATACTTCCTATACTCTCGATCGCAGTAACGGCAGTTCCCGCGGCGTATGCGGTGTATTGGCGACGCGCGCAAGCAAAGCGGCGCAGCGCGGACTGGGACTCTATCATCTCCCGTTTCCGCTCCAACAGCGAGTTTGGTTTCCCTGAATTGTCCGAGCGCTATCTTTATAGCCCGGCAATTCAGGCTTCGTCTGAAGACATCTGGCCTCGCATCCAGGGTGCCAACGGTCTTTGGTCCATGTTCATCAACGCAGGTGTACTCATGGAACTCGTCGACTACGCAGCCACGCACGGTGGCGACGTCGTACCTGAGTTGCTGATTGAGGAATTGCGGAGTGATGCACTTCATCTTCGGCTGGCGGTGATTACCGCTCTGGTTCGTTACGGCTTTTCGCATTCCGGAGTATCAGCTTCCGTCAATGCCCATCGTGCAGCCTGCGCTTACGGCGAAATGCTCGCACACATGACAACCGTCTTCCAGGAACACTTCACATTGTTCTTTCCCAGGTTCCTCGAAGCGATGTAATTACTGCTATCTCGTTTGAACGAGCGGTCATGGGATTGAACCCCATGACCGCTTTTAGTTTTCCCGCCTTCTGCGTGGCCCGGTTGCAAGCCACCCTGCGCGAATCTTGCTCCATTCCCTTTTGTGTCGTCGAGCGCGCCGGAGTTATACAAAAAGATATTCGGCGCTGCATAAGCGGACGCCTGAACATAGGCGCCGTTGTGTTTGTAGGACCATGAGAGGCTATGCGATACTGCTTTAGATCTTCCCCCCATCGCCGGGATGGCGGAACTGGCAGACGCAGCGGACTCAAAATCCGCCGACCCTTGCGGTCATGGGGGTTCGACCCCCCCTCCCGGCACCAACAAAACAAGGAGATTAAATCAGTTTGACCTCTCCATAACGTAGAGGCAAATCGTTCGATGGCTGTTTTGATGGCTGCTGGTTATCACTGGCAACGCACGGGAGGAAAAGCTGCGGAGCAATTGGCTTATGAAGGCTCTTACGTACGGCGAGTCTGAATGCACTCACTTTATGAGCCCCGCGGACTCAATTGTGATGAGACAGCCCTACTGGGTTGGCACCAAATCTACTTGAGTTCGGCCAATCTCGGATCGAAGAGTAGTGCGAATAGGAGACCTAGCATTCAGGCTCCGCTGACGAGATCTCACCGACCCGCAGAGAAGTTGAGCAACTCAGACCTAGCAAACGCAGATGCAACCAGACCAATCGATGGAGCAGATGCCTGAATTTGATCGAAATGAAGATGGCCGCAGCTGGGATTCAACTCCGATTCTCTCTGGAATCGCCCCGAAGCATGCCGTTGATTAGGTTCGCCAGGAAATAGTCACTTGCGCACGTCTGGATCTGGCGGAATCGAGGGCCATGTGAATTTTGGCCGCACAAAGGAATCGCCAAGCCCAGCTTCGATGAGCCACAAGTGGAGGGCAAACTTATCGCGAAATGGGGGCACATTTTCGGCAAGAGCAAGCGCGGCAAAACCAAGGTATCCAGCGATAGCAAAGCACGCTTCTGGAGAGGGGCGTTTGCTGAATCGCGGTAGAACCTGCGCCTCTGTTTTGTGCGGCAAGGGGACGCACAAATTTTCACGAATTGCCGGGGGCAAGCTCTCAGCCATGTCGTTCGACGTTGCGCCAGAGTTTCTGTAGCCGACATCGCTTCCGCCCTTTTCTTGACAGATGTTGTTGCTTGTGGTGCACTCAACTCGATAGTTACTTTGTAATGGAACGTTAAAAACATACCGGAGACATCCTCTTAAAGGTGATTCGTCCAGGAGTAACAAGACGCAGATTTCTCAAGCTGGCTACGGCTGGCAGCGCAATGTGTGCGGCATCTCCACTCTTTGCCTTCAGCAAACTCAACATCGGAGTCGGCACGTACAGCTACCACACCATCTCCGTCGACGCCATGATCGTTCAGCTGAAGCTGCTTCGCATACGTGAAATCGAAATGTCGCGTGGCGAGTTCATGCTCCTGAGCAATCCCAAAGAAGAGCTGTTCCGCACAACGCGCGAAAAGCTCGACCGTGCGGGAATCCGTTGCTGGTCTTATTATTCGGCGACCATGCACAACGACCAGGACATCGACCGCGCGGTCCGCTTTGCAAGAATTCTGGGATGCAGCAATATCACCGGCGATGCGCCAGCTCCCGTCCTGCGCCGCATCGATGAAATGCTTACCCAGGCAGGGCTCACGTTTGGCCTTCACAATCACTTCTTCCCGCATATCAAGTTCGCCTACGAAAGCCCCGAGGAAGTATGGAACGCAATCTCCGGCCTATCCAAAACCATGGGAGCAACCGCGGATACGGGCCAGTTCGCCCAGTGCGGGTACAACCCCGCCAAAGCCATCCTCAAGCTGGCGCCGCGCCTGCGCATGGTTCACCTCAAAGACGTAAGGGCAAAGGGGAATGAAGAAAATGTTCTTTTGGGAACGGGTGTCGCGCACATCCCACAGGTCATGCGCGAACTCCGCCGGATGAAATTTACAGGTCTTGTCGCCGTTGAGTACGAAAAGGAAGGCAATGACGACGCAGACATGGTGAAGCAAATTGCCTATGCCAGGAGCCTGGCGTAACCGCGGCTAAATGCGCCGCCGCTCGGAGAAGAAATGCGGAAACTATTTTCAATCGCTCTCATATCGCTGATGTCTCTCGCAGCCCCTCTTATGGCCCATGGGCAGATTCAGCACCCAATTCTGCCCCTGGGGTCGAAGGCTCCCAACTTTGCGCTGCCCGGCGTCGACGGAAAAATCCATAAGCTCAGCGACTACGCCAAGGCGCGTGTGCTCGTGGTCATCTTCACCTGCGACCACTGCCCTATTGCACAAATGTACGAGAGCCGCATTGAAAAGCTATACGAGGATTACAAGAACCGTGGAGTCGCGGTCGTCGCCATCGAAGGTAACGACCCCAAGGCAACGGTAATCGATGAGCTCGATTCCTCTGATGTGGGCGATACTCTGGCTGACATGAAGATTCGCGTCCAGTACAAGCATCTTCACTATCCCTACCTCTACGATGGAGACACGCAGGCTGTAACCCGCGCCTACGGCCCGCAGGCCACGCCGCACGTGTTCATCTTCGACCAGAATCGCCGCTTGCGCTACCAAGGCCGCTTCGACAACAGCTACCGCATCGAAAAAGTCACAACCCATGATGCGCAAAATGCCATCGACGAACTGCTCGCAGGCAAGCCCGTCAAAGTGACCCACACTGCTGTCTTCGGATGTTCCACAAAGTGGGCTGAGAAGAAGGCACTCGTCGCCGAATACAACGAAAAGCTCGATGCAACTCTGGTCACTGTAAGTATGGTTGGTGCCGCCGGGCTCAAAAAACTACGCGTAAACAGAGGCGAGAAATATACGCTCGTGGATTTCTGGGCTACATGGTGCAGCTCATGCATTGCCGAGTTCGCCGACCTGCAGAACACCTACCGCATGTACAGTGACCGCGGACTCAACATGGTCACAGTCTCTGTCAACTCGCCGGATGAAAAGCAGGGCGTTTTGAATTTCCTGCAAAAGCACCATGCCACCAGCGAGAATCTGCTGCTCGACTCCGATGATGCTGCCAGCCTGCAGGCTGCTTTCGATCCTGAATGGCAATCGGCTGTGCCCTATACCATTCTGCTCGGCCCTAACGGCAAAGTCTTATATAAAACGCTTGGCTCCGTCGATATACTGCAGCTGCGCCGGAAAATTCTTGCGGCCGTGCCCTCCGCCTATATTGGCTTCAACAAATACTGGGAAGGGCAATAACAGGACTCCAGTAATTTGCAACCCAAGATCGCATAGGCCGACTCCTTCAATACGGGTTGGCCTATTCATTTTGCCTCCAAGCATCCAGAAAGGTTTGGGCCTTGAGTGTTCTTCGTGGAATAAGAAAAATCGAAATCGCCTTGTTCCTGCTTTGCGCTGCTCTTCCCTGCAGCGGACAGCAGCTTAACCTCATGCCGTGGCCGGCACACATCGCGCGCCAGCAAGGCTCTCTCGCCCTGAACGGTACTCCGCGCATCCTGCTCACCGGTGGCGATGAACGAGTCCACCATGCGCTCAAGCGCTTCATCCGCCAGCTCGCCGTCCAAACCGGAACGCCCTTTGATCGCTCGTTCGGTAAACCTCCTCAGGGTCCGCTTTTCGCCGTTCAATGCGCCGGCCCCGGCCTTAAGGTGCAGGCGCTGGGCGAAGACGAAAGCTATCACCTGTCCGTCAGTCAGACCGGAATCAAGCTGACCGCGCCCAATCCGCTCGGCATCCTGCACGGCCTTCAGACACTCTTGCAGCTTGTCCAGGCTGGCCCCAACGGTTGGATTATCCCCGACGTTCAGATCGACGACGCTCCCAGGTTTCCATGGCGCGGCCTTATGATCGACGTCTCACGGCACTTCATGCCGCTCTCCGCTCTCGAGCGGAACATTGATGGCATGGCTGCGGTCAAGCTCAACGTGCTGCATCTGCATCTGTCCGATGACGAAGGCTTCCGCGTACAAAGCAAGAAGTGTCCGCGCCTCACGGAATTTGCCTCCGACGGCCTTTACTATACGCAAGCGCAAATCCGCCAATTGATTGCATATGCACGGGACCGCGGCATTCGCATTGTTCCTGAATTCGACGTGCCCGGCCACGCCGTAAGCTGGCTTGTCGCCTATCCTAAGCTGTCCTCTGGCCCGGCTCCTGCCACGCTGGTCCGTTCCGAGCACGACACGTTGCGCCCACCGCTCGACCCTACGAATCCGGAAACTTACAAAATCATCAACAAGGTCTTCGGAGAGATGGAGAAGCTTTTCCCCGATGCCTACTTCCACATTGGTGGTGATGAAGTCGATGCAAAGTACTGGAACAATGACCCAAAAGTCCAGGCATGGATGCATGCGCACAACATCGCAAATGCCCATGCACTGCAGACCTACTTCACTCTGCGGGTACAAAAGATCGTCGCGAAACACGGCAAGCACATGGAGGGATGGGACGAAATCCTTGATAGCAAATTGCCCAAGGATTCGCTCATTCAGTCATGGCGCGGCGCAGACTCTCTGGCAAACTCCGCCCGCCTCGGATATAAAACTGTCCTCTCCGCAGGATACTACCTCGACCTCATGCACTCTGCCGCATACCACTATGCCGTCGACCCGCTCGGCGGCCCCAGCGCTACCCTCACGCCCACCGAACAGGCAAACATCATCGGCGGCGAAGCCTGCCAATGGACCGAGTATGTGACTCCTGAAATCCTCGACAACCGCCTCTGGCCGCGTCTTGGCGCCATCGCCGAACGCCTCTGGTCACCGGCCTCCGTTACGGACGTAAACTCCATGTATCGCCGCCTTACAGTTCTCAACCGCAACCTTCAATGGCTTGGACTCCAGCAGAACATCAGCACCCGCACCATGCTGGGTCGCATTGCGGGAGACGATATGCCTCTCCCACTGCTTGTAACGCTGGCGCAGGCTGTCGAACCCGTAAAGGACTACAACCGTGAGACAACGCAGGTCTACGATGTCGAGCAGCCACTCAATCAACTGGTTGACGCCATCCCACCGGAAAGTAATACAGCACGAGAAGTCAATGCCTTGGCCAGGCGCGCCTTACTCGATCCTTCAGCACGTCCTGAACTGCGCAAGTGGTTCACCAGGTGGAGTAACAACGATGCGCAGATCGAACCCTACATGTCGAAATCATTCCTGCGCGTACGGCTTATTCCGCTGTCTCAGCAGCTCGCAGCGCTTGGCGACTTAGGACTCGCTGCCCTGAACAATATTCAAGCGGATCGTCCAATCTCTCCAGAGAAGAAGCAAAAGGAACTCGATATGCTGAAGGCTATTGAGGCTCCACATGCCGAAATGTTCATCGTTGTCACGCCTTCAGTCCGCAGCCTGCTCGAAGCGGAACCAGTGACCTCGTCTACAACGGCGCAGTAGCAAGAAAGATGAGCCCGCCCCTCCACAGGACGGGCTCATCTGCAATACGTGCTTACTGCAACCTGCCTCCCAGCCACAACAGAGCATTTTCAAAAAAACGGTTCTGCAGCTTGCTATCAAAAATTTTGTCGCCGTGGCCCATGTTCGTATAGAGCATCCTGTACTTCGTGTTGGTCCATACAACTGGAATATCTCCATG
>JASHUR010000037.1 GCA_030039895.1 Acidobacteriaceae bacterium
TATCTGGCCAACTACGCAGGTTATGGAATGATTACTGACCTGCGCGACGACCTCTACGAGGCCATTCTGCGCCGCTCGGTTTCCTTCTTCCAGAAGCACGCCACCGGGACCCTGCTCTCCGCGCTCATCACCGACATTGAGCGTGTGCAGTACGCCATGGCTTCCGTGCTCTCTGATTTTCTGCAGCAGGTCTTCACCCTTGTCTTCATGACCATCGTGGTCATCTCGCTGGGCGGACGCCTGGCCTGGGTCCTGCTCATCTTTGTTCCCGTCGTCATCAGTTCCATGCGCCGCATCGGGCGCGGAGTCCGCAGCACCACACGCAAGGGGCAGGACAAGCTTGCCGAGATTCAAAACATCCTGCACGAAACCATCACCGGCAATCCCATCGTCAAGGCCTTCAACATGGAGTTCTGGGAGGCGCGACGCTTTCGTCAGGCTGCCCGCCGCCTGCTGTACGCCAACCTGAACACTGTGCGCGCGCAGGCCATCAGCTCGCCGCTGATGGATCTCATCGGAGCCATCGCCATTGCCGGCCTTCTGCTCCTGGGCCGCGGAGCCATCAGCAGCCATGCCATGACCACCGGCATGTTCTTCACCTTTATCGTGGCGCTCTTCAAGCTGTACGATCCGGTGCGCAAGTTCGCCACCTACTACAACAGCTTCCAGCAGGCCGTCGGAGCGTCGTCCGCCATCTTTGATTTCATGGACGATCAGGATCCTATCCTCGAGAAAAAACACCCGTATCACCTCAAGGGATTCCGCAACAGCGTCCGGCTTGAAAATGTGGGCTTCGCTTACAGCACCAGCGAGGGCGAGAAGGAAGTCCTGCACAGCATCAACCTTGAAATTCATCAGGGCGAAGTCATTGCTCTGGTCGGCCCCAGCGGGGCAGGCAAGTCCACGCTCGTGAATCTCATCCCGCGTTTCTTTGACGTGACCTCCGGTCGTGTGCTCATCGACGGCCACGACGTGCGCGACGTCAGCCTTAAGTCGCTGCGCGAACAAATCGGCAAGGTCACGCAGGAGACCATCCTGTTCAACGACACGGTACGAAACAACATCGCCTACGGCCAGCCCGACGTGCCTCTTTCCCGCGTCATCGAAGCAGCCAAGAGCGCGCTCGCGCACGACTTCATCCAGCGCATGGCGGATGGCTACAACACCACCATCGGCGAAAAAGGCTTCCGCCTTTCGGGAGGCGAGCGGCAGCGGCTGGCCATCGCCCGCGCCATCCTCAAGAACGCCCCCTTGCTCATCCTCGACGAGGCCACTTCGGCGCTCGACGCCGAAAGTGAGGCTCTGGTGCAGACGGCGCTCGGTAATCTTATGGTGGGCCGCACCGTGATCGTCATTGCGCATCGCCTCTCTACTGTGCGCCGCGCTACGCGCATCGCCGTACTCGAAGACGGACGCATCACCGCCGTCGGTTCGCACGAGGAGCTGTTGCACATTTCGCCCACGTATCAAAAGCTCTACAAACTGCAATTTATGGACGTGCCGGAGCTCGATCCACGCGAGCCGGCCCTGTCCGGAAAGGCGGACGCATGAGCGTCTCAGCCGCCATACAAGAACCAGTCGTCCCCGCTACGCAGACAGTGCGCTCCATGACCGGCTTCGCCCGCGTCTCCGGTCGCATTTCTGACCATCTTGGTTTTACCCTCAGCCTCAAGAGCGTGAACCACCGCTTTCTTGATCTGCATCTGCGCCTGCCTTCCGGCATGGATTCGCTCGAAATGCAGCTTCGCCGCCTGCTCAAGCAACAGCTCGTACGCGGCCACGTTGAGATCACACTCGCCATTGACCGGACCCTGCGCGGTGAAACCGCCTACGACGAAGACCTCATCGCTGCCTACATCCGGACCTTCCGCGAGGTCGCCGCAAAGCACAAACTCAATGGCGAACCCGACCTCAACGCCATATTCCGCCTGCCCGGAGTCTTCGGACTGGAGGGCCGCGCAGCGAATGGGGCAGAGCGCGGCTCTGAAGAGGAAACGCAGGCCATCGAGGCCGCCGTCCTGCGTGAGATCGGCCCGCTGGTCGACTCGCTCAACGCCATGCGCACGCAGGAAGGGCAGTTACTCGCCCGCGAATTGCTCGCCGGGCTCGACCGCCTGCGCACAATGGTCGACGAAGCGGCCGGCCTTCGCGAAGATGTGCAGCAGTGGTACTTCGAGCGCATCAGCCAGCGCATTGCCGCCATGCTCGATGGTGGCTCCTTCGACCGGGAGCGCATTCTGCAGGAGGCGGCGCTGATTGCCGAGCGCAGCGACGTCGATGAAGAGGTCACCCGGCTGCGCACCCACATCGACCACTTTCGCGCCATGCTTGAGGGCGGCGGCGAGACCGGCAAGAAGCTCGATTTCCTGATGCAGGAGATGAACCGCGAGGCCAATACCCTGCTCTCAAAAACCAGCGGAGTCGCCGGCAACGGCCCGCGCATCACTGAACTCGGTCTCGGAATGAAGTCCGAAGTCGAAAAATTGCGCGAACAGGTGCAGAATCTGGAATAAAGAAAAAATAAGCAAAAGGCTTTAATGTTTAAGGAGAGAGACCACCCTTTGGCCGGCATTCTTTTTCTCATCTCGGCGCCATCCGGTTCAGGCAAGTCCACCATTGTGAACCAGCTGCGCTCGCTGGTTCACAATCTTCAATTCTCTGTTTCCTATACCACTCGTCCGCCGCGCGGCTCTGAACAGGAAGCGCGCGAGTATCACTTCATCTCCCGCGAGGAGTTCCAGAGAATGATCGATGCCGGTGAGTTTCTGGAATACGCTGACGTCTTTGGCAATTACTACGGGACCGCGCGCAACTCGCTCACGGATGCCTTCAGCCAGGGCAGGGACCTCCTGCTTGACATCGATGTCCAGGGTGCGTCGCAGGTACGCGAGA
>JASHUR010000363.1 GCA_030039895.1 Acidobacteriaceae bacterium
TGGTGGGGGTAAATCGCGGCTACAAAGTAGTGTTATTCGTCCCGGAAGGTTTCGCGGAAGAGAAGTGCATCCTGATGCGCGGCTTTGGCGCGACCGTCATCCGCACCCCCGAAGCTGAGGGCATGAGCGGAGCGATTCGCCGCACTTTGGCGATGGCCAAAGAGGACCCGAATATCTTCGCCGCGCTGCAATTCGAAAATCAAGCCAATCCGCAGTTCCACCACGACACGACAGCCGTGGAGCTATGGGAGCAGATGGACGAGCGGGTCGATGCTTTCATCGCCGGTATTGGTACCGGCGGCACCTTTTCCGGGATCGCGCGATTTCTGAAGGAGAGGAATTCCTCCGTGCTCACCGTTGCTGTCGAGACGCAGGGCTCCGTCCTGCAGGGCGGCGAGCCCGGCCCGCACAAAGTAGAGGGAATCGGAGTCTCGTTCATTCCCAAAACCTTCGACGCCTCCGTCTGCGACGAAATCATGAAGGTCAACGACGACGACGCGTTCCTCATGGTGCGGCGGCTCGCGTCGGAAGAGGGCCTGCTGGCTGGATCGAGCGCGGGAGCCATGGTTCACGCCGCCGTGGAGGTCGCCAAACGACTCGGCGCCGGAAAGCGGGTCGCGACCATCATTCCGGATTCCGCCGAAAGATATCTCTCCAAGCATGTTCTCGAAGACTGATCACTGGTCCAACTAATCCCTGACCACAGGACTCATTACTAATGACAGAACGCAAGCACGGCTTTGCAACTCGCGCCATTCACGACGGGCAACCGCCTGACCCGCTCACCGGCGCGGTCAACGTTCCCATCTACCTCACCTCCACCTACGCGCAGGAGGAGATCGGCAAGCACAAGGGGTATGAATACGCCCGCGTGTCCAACCCCACGCGCGACGCGCTCGAGCAGAACCTAGCGTCGCTCGAAGGCGGCTCCAGCGCGCATGTGTTTGCGAGTGGCATGGCAGCCATCACCGCCATGATCACAATGCTTCGCTCCGGCGACCACGTCATCTGCGGAGAGAACGTCTACGGCGGCACGCCGCGCCTGTTCAATCAGATCATCACCCGTTACGGAATCGAGTTCAGCTACGTCGATACATCGGACCCCGAAGAGGTCCGCCGCGCCATCCGCCCCACTACGAAACTCGTCCACATCGAAACCCCAACCAATCCGCTCATGACGCTGACCGACATACGCGCCGTGGCTGATGTATGCCATGAACGCGGAGTCGAGTTGGCTGTCGATAACACCTTCATGTCGCCCTATTTCCAGCGGCCGCTTCAACTTGGCGCGGACATTGTGATGCACTCGACCACAAAATTTCTCAACGGACACAGCGACGGCCTCGGCGGCGTCCTCGTCGGCACCAAGCCCGAGCACAAGGAGAACTTCGCCTTTGTCCAGAAGTGCACCGGCGGAATCCTCTCGCCCTTCGAGTGCTGGATGGTTCTGCGCGGCATAAAAACGTTGGCCGTGCGCATGGAGCGGCATGACGCCAGCGGACGCAAAGTTGCGGAGTACCTCGCCGGTCACAAAAAAATCAGCCGCGTCTTCTATCCTGGACTCGCCTCACACCCGCAGCACGATCTGGCAAAGCGCCAGATGTTCGGCTTCGGCGCGCTCATTTCGTTTGAGACCGGCTCACTCGCCAACGCCAACGCCATGCTCAGGCGCGTGAAAGTCTGCACGCTGGGCGAATCCCTTGGCGGAGTTGAAACCCTCGTCTCCCATCCCGCCACTATGACCCACGCCGCCATCGGCGCAGAAGCGCGCGAAAAGCTTGGCATCACCGACGGTCTGGTGCGTATCTCCGTTGGAATTG
The DNA here is from genome assembly GCA_030039895.1 of Acidobacteriaceae bacterium. Lineage (GTDB taxonomy): Bacteria > Acidobacteriota > Terriglobia > Terriglobales > Acidobacteriaceae > Silvibacterium. The sequence continues at coordinate 1,821 of JASHUR010000363.1, forward strand.
AAGATGTGGACGACCTGATCGCCGACCTCGATCAGGCCCTGGACGCAATTTAGCCGCGCGACCAGCGGGAGCGGCCATCAATACCCGAACCACGAAGGCGGCGAAGCCGCGTGTGCCTGGACGGCAAGTCCTACTGGTGAGGCCGCTGCTCCGGCGGAGCAGGCTGCGGCAGCGATGCCAGTAGGTCGGTTGCTTCTTCTTTCAATTCGGGCAGCGGGGCCTCCAGAGCCAGCTTCAGGACCTCGTCCATCGACTCGACAAAATTCAGCTTCATCGCCGACTTCAGGTTTTCCGGCAGGTCCGCCATGTCCTTCTGGTTGTCCGCCGGCAATATCGCCTCAAAGATGCCTGCGCGATGCGCCGCCAGCAGCTTTTCCTTCAGGCCGCCAATGGGCAGGACCTTGCCGCGCAGCGTAATTTCGCCGGTCATGGCAATGTCGCGCCGCACGGGAATTCTGGTCAGCGCGCTGGCCAGCGCCGTCGCCAGCGTGATGCCGGCAGACGGCCCATCCTTGGGGATCGCCCCCTCAGGCACGTGGATATGGATGTCAACGCTGCGGTAGAAATCATGCGGCAGGCCCAGATAATGCGCGCGGCTCCGAATGTATGAGAGCGCAGCCTGCGCCGACTCCGTCATCACATCGCCGAGCTGGCCCGTGGTCGTCAGCTTGCCCTTGCCGTCCAGAATCTGCACTTCGGTCTGCAGAATGCTGCCGCCAACCTCGGTCCATGCCAGCCCATTGACCAGACCAACCTCGCTCTTCTCGTGCACCGCCGAGTCGCGGAACTTCGGCACGCCCAGAAAATCGGCCGCATTTGCGGCGGTCACCGTCTCCTTGTGCTTTTGACCGTTCTTCACCACCCGGCGCGCCACCTTGCGGCACACGTTGCCGATTTCGCGCTCCAGGTTGCGCACGCCCGCTTCACGCGTGTAGCTGCGAATGATCTCCTTCAGGGCGTCATCCGAGAAGGTCAGATTTTTCTCTGTAAGGCCTGTGTGGCCGCGCTGCTTCTTCACCAGATATTGCTTGGCGATCTCCAGCTTTTCATCTTCGGTGTAACCATGCAGCCGCAGCACTTCCATGCGGTCCTGCAGCGGTCCGGGAATCGTGTGCAGAACATTTGCCGTCGCCACAAACAGGACCTGCGAGAGGTCGTACTCCACGTCAAGGTAGTGGTCCTGGAAGCTTGTGTTCTGCTCCGGATCAAGCACCTCCAGCAGAGCCGAAGCCGGGTCGCCGCGGAAGTCCGAGGCCATCTTGTCTACTTCGTCGAGCATGAAGACGGGGTTCTTCGTGCCGGCCTTCTTCATCGACTGGATGATCTGCCCGGGCAGCGCGCCAATATAGGTCCGGCGGTGGCCGCGTATCTCGGCTTCGTCACGCACTCCGCCCAGCGACAGGCGGATGAACTTACGCCCTGTGGCCTTGGCAATCGACATTCCCAGTGACGTTTTGCCCACGCCCGGAGGCCCAACGAAGCACAGGATCGATCCCTTAGGATTCTTTACAAGTTGCCGCACCGCCAGGAACTCAAGGATTCTCTCTTTGATCTTCTCCAGCCCGTAGTGGTCAGCGTTCAGAACCTTCTCCGCATGCTCAATGTTGCGCGTCTCGCGTGAGCGCTTCTTCCACGGCACCGCCAGCAGCCAGTCCAGGTAATTGCGGGAGACGGTCGACTCGGCCGACATGGGCGGCATTGCCTCAAGCTTCTTCAGCTCCTGAATTGCCTTCTCGAACACATCCTTCGGCATCCCGGCTGATTCGAGCTTCTTCTTCAGTTCGTCAAACTCGCTCTTTTCGCCCTTGCCCAGCTCTTTTTGAATGGCCTTGATCTTCTCGTTGAGGTAATACTCCTTTTGCGCGCGCTCCATTTGCCGCTTTACGCGCGACTGGATGCTGCGGTCCATGTTGAGCTTTTCAATTTCCACGCTCAACACCTCGGCAATCACCGCAAGGCGCTGCGCGGGATCGAAAACATCAAGGATCTTCTGTTTCTCGGGAATCTCAAGCTGAAGGTTCGCGGCGATCGTGTCCGCGAGCTTGCCCGGCTCGTCGGTGCGCACCGCGGCGACCAGCGTCTCATAGTTCAGCGACTGCTGCAGCTTTACATACTGCTCAAACAGCGACATCACCCGCTGGATAAGCTGGTCGGTCTGCGGCGAAGACTCCAGCACCGCCGGCGATGTGCGGATCGTCGCGACAAAGAAGCCGTCCGAATCATTCATCTCGACCGCGGTAGCGCGCTCCAGGCCCTCCACCAGCACCTTGATATTGCCGTCCGGCATCTTCACGCTCTGGACGATATTGCCGATCGTCCCAACCGTATAGATTTCCTCCGCCCGGGGCTCGTCGACGCGCGCATCATGCTGCGTAGCCAGAAAGATCTTGCGGTCGCCATTCAGCGCCTCTTCCAGCGCGCGCACGCTCGACTCTCTCCCGACGACAAAAGGCGTCATCATGTGCGGAAAGATCACCATGTCCCGGATGGGCATCATGGGGAGTTTGCGCAGGTCGTCCCGGTCGCGGCTCTCTTTTGATTGGGTCACTTCGTCCCTCTCGTTCCACTGTGGATGTCTATTAGATGAACTTTAACGCATTCCGTCACAGCGTGGAGAAAAGTTCTGCACCCGGTGGCTAAAACACAATGTTGGACGGGGAAAAGAGAAAAGCGAGCTTCGTCGCTCGCTCCTTCCAGTGACCTCTGAATTAAAGCAAGGCTGCTTTAGCCAGCCTTGTCCAGCAAAGTCACCGAAAGGTCGCGGTTCTTGACCATCTCGGAGGTGATCTCCAGGTCCTTCACCTTCTTGTTGCTCGGCAAATGGTACATCAGGTCCAGCATCAACTCTTCAAGAATCATGCGCAGTCCGCGGGCGCCGACCTTACGCGCCAGTGCTTCCTGCGCCACGGCGCGCGTGGCTTCCTGGTTGAATGCGATCTTCACGCCTTCATACTCGAAGAGGCGCTGGTACTGCTTCAGGATCGCGTTGCGCGGCTTGGTAAGGATCTCGATCAGCGCAGCTTCGTCCAGTTCATCCAGCACTCCTACCACCGGCAGACGGCCCACGAATTCAGGGATAAGCCCGTATTTAATCAGGTCCTGCGGCTCAGTCTGGCGAAGCAGTTCGGAGTCGCGTTGCGCCCGCACCGGCTCTTCCGGCTGGTTCTTGTCGGCAAGCGCCTTGAAGCCCAGGGCCTTCTTGCCCATGCGGCGGCCAATCACCCGCTCCAGCCCCACAAAGGCCCCGCCACAGATAAACAGGATGTTGGTGGTGTCGACGGCGGTGAATTCCTGGTGTGGATGCTTGCGGCCGCCCTGCGGCGGGACATTGGCTACAGTCCCTTCAAGGATCTTCAGCAGGGCCTGCTGTACGCCTTCGCCGGAGACGTCGCGTGTTATTGAGGGGTTTTCATCCTTCCGGCCGATCTTGTCGATCTCGTCAATGTAGATAATGCCGGTCTGCGTGCGGGTGACGTCGCCATCTGCCGCCTGAAGAAGCTTCAGGATGATGTTCTCTACATCTTCGCCGACATAACCCGCCTCGGTAAGCGTGGTAGCGTCCACAATTGCAAAGGGCACATCCAGCATTTTGGCCAGCGTGTGCGCCAGCAGGGTCTTGCCGCTTCCCGTAGGCCCGACCAGCAGGATATTCGACTTCGAAAGCTCAATATCGTTGCCGCGCGTCCGGTTCATCTGGATACGCTTGTAGTGGTTGTAGACCGCCACTGCCAGCTTCTTCTTGGTGATTTGCTGCCCGATGACGTACTCATCGAGAAACGCCTTGACCTCCTGCGGTTTCGGGAGGTGCGCCGGCGCAGCCCCCTGCGGGGCCTCACTTCGATCATCTTCAAGAATGGAGTTGCAGACTGCAACGCATTCGTCGCAGATATACGCACGCGGATAGTCGCTGGGCGACGAAATCAGCTTCGCCACAGCATCCTGCGACTTATGGCAGAACGAACACCGTAATGTGTCGTCCGATCCCGTGCGCGTCTTCATCGTGCCGAAACTCCTTCACCTGGCCTGGGGGCTTTTAAGAGGCCCTAAGTGCGAGGCCGGTCAATGATCTCATCAATAATGCCATATTCTTTGGCTTGTGGCGCATTCATTATGAAGTCACGTTCTACGTCCCGCTCAATCCGCTCCAGGGACTGACCCGTGTGTTTGGACATTAAATTGTTCGTAATCTCTCGGATACGCAGGATTTCGCGGGCATGAATGTCAATGTCCGTGGCCTGCCCTGACAGCCCGCCCATCGACGGCTGATGGATCAAAATACGTGAATTTGGCAGCGCAAACCGCTTGCCGGGGGTCCCGGACATCAATAAAAACGCCCCCATGCTGGCCGCCTGGCCGATGCAGAACGTCACTACATTGTTCTTTATGTACTGAATTGTGTCGTAGATCGCCAGCCCCGCCGTAATCGAGCCGCCCGGCGAGTTGATATAAAGCTGGATGTCCTTCTCCGGGTCCTCGCCGGACAAAAACAGCATCTGCGCGATGATCAGGTTCGCGATCTGGTCATCGATAGGGGTACCTAGAAAGATAATATTGTCGCGAAGCAGACGCGAATAAATGTCGTACGCGCGCTCGCCGCGGCTCGTCTGCTCGATAACCATGGGTACAAGAGCCATGCCTGGTCACTCAATCCTTCCGCGATGCAGTGAGTCACAGAGCCAGCGGGCATCGCGAAACCCACTGGCCTCCCAGTGCCCCGTTAGCTGAGGCGATCGTAGAGCAAACTTACGGTCTTTTCCCTGCGTAGTTGTTCACGAATTCTAGCCAGTGCGCCCTCGTTCGTCAATCGCGAGCGCAGCGAGTCAAGCGGTTCCCGCGTCTGCGCGGAGATGATCTGAAGCTCCTGCTCCATTTCGTCTTCCGAGACCTCGACCTTCTCGGCATCGGCAATCTTGTCCAGAATCAGCTTTGCCTTGACCTCGGCTATGGCGGAATTGCGCTGCGCCTCGCGAAGGCGGGCAAAGTCCAGCTTGCGCATGTCTTCGGTCCGCATGCCCTGGGCCGCCAGTGCCCGTAGCCCGCGATCGAGGCGCGCATCAACCTGGTCCTGGATCAGCGATTCAGGAACAGGGAAGTCAAAGTGCGCAATCAGCGCGTCGGTTAGCTTGTTCTGCGTCTCCGCTTTGGTCCGGCGCTCTTTCTCGTCGGCCAGGTGCAGGCGCAGCTTGTTCTTGAAGTCTTCAATCCCTTCGTGATCGCCGAGTTCCTTTGCAAACTCGTCGTTCAGCTCAGGCTGAATCTTCTTCTTAATGGCCTTGACCTCAACGTCGTACGCAATGGTCTTGCCTGCCAGCCGCTTCTCCCCGAAGTCGGCAGGGTAGGTAAGCTCAAATTTCAGCTCCTGCCCGGGCCTGGCTCCGCGCAGGGCTTCATTGAATGCGGCCAGTGTATTTTTCCCGCCGACCTCCACCATCACGTCTTCACCGCTGATGGGAGTATTGCCCGGCTGATTGCCCGCCTCTGCGGCCGGTTCCTCCGGCTTCGCTTCGCCCTGAATCTCGCCCTTGAAACTGATCTGCGCCCAGTCGCCGTTAGTCAGCGAACGGTCTTCAGTCACCGGCTCCATCGTGGAGCGGGAATCGCGCACGTGCTCCAGCTCCGAATGGAACTCTTCATCGGTCACCGTGGCGTCCGGCTTCTCCACCTTCACTTGCTCATAGCCTTCAACAGGGAACTCCGGCAGCACTTCAAACGCCGCCTTGAATGCCAGCGGCTGGCCGTCTTCGAGCTTCAAATCGGTGACCTGCGGCTGCGAGACCGGATGCAGATGCTGCTCCTCAATCGCGGAGCGGAAGCGTGCCGGCAGCACCGACTCAACCACGTCCTGGCGGATCGCATCCGCAAAGCGCGAGCGAATGATCGTCTCCGGGACCTTCCCGGCGCGGAACCCGGGGATCCTTGCCTGCTTTTGATATCGTTTGACCACTGACTTGAAGGCGCGCGCAACTTCGTCTGCGGGCACCTCCACAGCCACTTCGCGCGTAAGTTCGGGATTCAGCGCCGGGCCGTGCTGGTGGTGTTCATGATCGTGCGTATGTTCGTGGCCTTCATGCGCCTGAGGATCGGGCTGCGGGGTCGCTTCGAGCGTTTCTGTTGAGCTCAACGGTTTGCCTTCCAGGTATGTTCGTCCGTGGTTTACGAATGCGTTCGGGCTGATCTCGAAGAGGCCGGAGAACGCACGGATGGACGTTACTTTCTATGGTACGAACCTTCGTCGGTTAGAGCAAACCGGTCCGGTGGAAAGCATCGTACGCGTGCGGCCTACGCGGGTGTCCACATCTCGAAGAGGTGTGGGTGAAGAGATGTGGGCTATGAATCCTGCTCCTTCCACTCCCGATACTTCGCCATCGCGTACTGGTCCGTCATCCCTGCAATGTAGTCTGCAACCACGCGCGGCGTGCCTTCGGCGGCAACCTCGGCCGAGTGTGCCGGCGGCAGCAGAGACGGATTCGCAACCCAAGCCCGAAACAGGGTCTTCGTGACGTATTCAGCCTCTGCGTGGTCGCGCTCCAGTTCCTGCGCGTTGTACAGGTTCGCATACAGATACCGCTTGGCCTCCATGCGCAGCTCTTCCATCGATGGGGAGAAGCCCACCACGCGTTCCGGCGCTCGCCGCACATCCTCGAGCGTCGCCATCCCCTCCGCCTGCACTCTCCGCGCTGTCTCCTCAAGCAAATCATCCACCAGCGCATTCAGCATGCGCTTCAGCGCCTCATTGAAGATGAGCTTTTCGCTCACGCCCTCGTATTTTTCCAGCATCGGCTCATAGAACTGCTCGAATAGCCGAACACCCGCCCGTGCGTGCTCGATGCTCAGGATCTCCGCCTCGAATCCGTCGTCAAAGTCCGCCGTCAGATATGCAATCTCATCCGCGAGATCGATCACCTGCGCCTCCAGCGGCGGCCTCTGATCGAGAAAATACTCCGCCAGTTCCGGGTGCTCGACAATGGAGTAGTTCCGCGAATGCTTAATGATGCCTTCGCGAACCGCAAGTGTCAGGTTAAGTCCGCGAAACTCGGCGTAGCGGTTCTCAAAGTGCTCCACAATGCGCAGGGCGTGGAGATTGTGGTCAAAGCGCAGGCCGTGTTCCTTCAGCGCATCATCGAGCGCTCGTTCGCCCGTATGCCCAAAGGGCGGATGCCCGATGTCGTGGACCAGTGCCAGCGCCTCGGTCAGCTCTTCGTTCAATCCCAGCACGCGCGCAATCGTCCGCGCAATCTGCGCGACCTCCATGGTGTGCGTCAGGCGGCTGCGAAAATGGTCGGAGTACCGGTTTGTGAAGACCTGGGTCTTGCCGGCCAGGCGCCGGAATGCGCGTGCGTGCAAGATGCGCGCGCGGTCGCGCTCAAAGGGCAGACGATAAGGATGCAAAGGCTCGGGATACTTCCGCGCAGTCAGCGGCCCGGTCGAAGGAACCGCGCACCCCGGCGGAAGAGGCATCAGTTCTTGACGGGCTGCGGGTTGGCAGCCTCTTTTGCCAGCCGCATGCGCGCGTTGTCCAGCATCTGCTGCACCTTGCCCATGCTGCCCGGCTCCGTATCAGCCGGTGCGGTAACCGCAAACTCCTTGAGAGATACCTCCCACTGCGCCGCGGCCTGCCTCAGGTGACCGGTCTTCTCATACAGTTGACCCAGGTGGTCGTGGACCGTGGGGTCTGTGGAATTGCGCTCGACGGCGGCCCGCAGATTCGTCTCCGCCTGGTTATAGTTGCCCAGCTTGAAGTAGGCCCATCCCAGCGAATCCAGATACGCATAGTTCTGCGGGTCTAGCTTCACCGCCTTCTGGATCATGGCCAGCGCCTCCTGCAATTTCTGGTCGTGGTCGGCGAGCATGTAGCCCAGATAATTCAGCGTAAGACTGTTATCCGGATCAAGCGTCAGTGCCTTGCGAAACACTGCTTCAGCGTCGCTTGTCTTCCCCTCGCGGTCCAGCAGCGTGCCCCGTAAAAATTCTGCGTAAAGCTGGTCATCCTTGCTCGTGGAGAGCTTGTCGACGTGCTTCAGAGCATCCGACGCGTCCTTCCACTGCCGCTGACGCGTATAGATGGTCGTCAGGGCGCGGTAAACCTCCAGGTCGGACGCCTTGCCGGTCAGTTGTGACTTCGCCAGCGCAATCCCTTGTCCCGGCTGCCCGCTGTCCGTTAGTTGCAGGGCCAGCATCAGTTGCAGTTCTGTATTCTTCGGATGCTTGGCTACAGCCTGCTGCGCAACCTCCGTTGCTTTCTTGTAGTCGTGCGCGTCGCGGTAGGCGTCCACCTCGGAGTCATAGGCATGCATCTCGTAGTCGCCGCCCAGCTCTTCCATTTCCTTGTACGCAGCAATTGCCTTGTCCGTCTTGTTCTGCTCGCGATACACAATGGCCAGGCGGTCCAGGAAGAGCGAACGGTTGTTCTTTTCCTGATCGGAGTACTGCCCGTTGCTGTGCTTTGAGCCTTCGACGAGCTTCTCAAACACCTGGGCCGCATCATCAAAGCGTCCGATCGCGTCATAAAGCAGCCCTTCGTTGAAGTTGATCTCCAGCGAATCCGGCACCAGCGCCTTGGCCTTGTCCAGCGTAGCCAGCGCGGCTTCATACTTTCCCTGCCGGCGCTCAATTTCTGCAAGCCGCAGGTAGGCTTCCGCATCGCTCGGATCGTTCGTCGCTATGTCCTGATATGCGTTGGCCGCGGCTGCCAGTTGATTGTCGTCGAACAGGTCCTTCGCCAGGGCGCGCTCTACGTCCAGATTGTCCGGCTCCAGCTGCAACGCCTTCTTGTAGGCGGCGATGGCGTCTTTCGTGTTCTTCTGCTGGTCGTAGTTCACTCCCAGCACATACTCGGTCTTGGCCGTCTGGTTCTCAGCGGGCAGGGAATTCAGCACCTGAATGGCGTGGGTAGAATCGCCCTGGCTCGTATAAAGACGCGCAAGGTTCAGGGCCGACTCCTCCGAACCCGGATCGATCTTCTGCGCCGCGTCAAACTGCTCTTCGGCCTTCTGCGACTGATGATCAAAGGAGTAGAGCTGCCCCAGCAGCACGCGGTCCGCAATGCTCTTCGGCTCCAGCTGGACAATCTTCTCGTACTCGGCAATCGCCAGCTTGAGCACATCCTCTGAGGCTCCGGTCTGTGTGCCCTCGCTCAAAGACTGCAGGTAAATACTGGCCAGCAGCTTGTGCGCGTCCAGATCGTTGGGGTTCTTCTGAATCAGCGCCTGCGCGGCTCCGATCGCGTCCTTGATACGACCCGTGCGGTAATAAAGCTCCGCCAGTCCGTGATTAAGGAACGGCGAATCCGGGTCGTCATCGAGCGCCATCTTGTACTCTTCAATGGCGTGGGTTGCATACTCCGGACGCCCGTAGGCCGCGGCCATCTCCTCATACTCATGCGCCAGCATGTAGTGGTAGTAGGCATCGGCGTGGTCCGGCGCCTGAGCCGCAGTCTTTTGTGCGCTGGCGTCAGCATCCGGCCTCATCTTCGCGCCTTGCGCCAGTGCCGCGGGTGAGGCAGCCGACGCCACTGCGAGGGCCAATGCTGCCAGCATGCCGGCATTGTTATAGTGCCGCTTTGAGTTCCGGACCAGGGTGCTGACGTTGCTGCGCGGAAGAAGTTGAAACTTGCTGCTCATAGATGACTGACACCCCTGTGTCCGGCTTCCCATCAGGGTCCGGCTCCACTCAATTCAGGCTGCATGCCGCCCACATTACGGCGGAGCGGCGGTTGACCACACTGAATAAGACGATTGTACCCCGGTGCCAGTCGCAGAAATGGTCAGAGTACCGGCAGAAGCAAAGAAGAATTGCGGTCAGCCAAATACCAATCGCGCCGCAACTCGCTGTCGTCTCAATGCCGGAAATGCCGCATCCCCGTAAACACCATCGCAACGCCCAGCCGGTCCGCCGCTTCAATCACCTTCGAGTCGTTCACAGAACCGCCCGGCTGAATCACCGCCGTCGCCCCCGCTTCCACCACCACCTCAAGCCCGTCGGGAAACGGAAAGAAGGCATCCGACGCCGCCACGCATCCCTTCAACGGCAAAATCGCTTTCATGGCGCCAAACTTCGCCGCGTCCACGCGGCTCATCTGTCCCGCCCCCACTCCTAACGTCTGACCGTCCCGCGCATACACAATGGCGTTCGACTTCACATGCTTGCACACCCGCCACGCAAACAGCAGTGCCGCCAGCTCCTCTTCGCTCGGAGCCCGCTTCGTCACCACCTTCAGCCCGGCAGCCTCAACGTGGCCGTGGTCCGCATCCTGCACCAGCAATCCGCCCGACACCTGCTTGATCACCTGCGCCGTCTGCGCCGTCCGAACCTCCACCAGTCTCAGGTTCTTCTTCGCCGCAAACCGCGCCTTCGCCTCCGGGCTGAACGCCGGAGCCGCAATCGCCTCCACAAACAGCTTGGCAATTTCCTCGGCTGCGGCTCCATCCACTTCACGGTTGATTCCAATCACGCTCCCAAACGCCGACACCGGATCGGCCGCCAGCGCCTTCTGGTACGCCTCCAGAATCGTCGTCCCCGTCGCCGCGCCGCAAGGATTCGTATGCTTGATAATCGCCACGCCCGGCCCATCAAACTCCTGCGCCAGCTCCCAGCAGGCATCCAGGTCAACGAGATTATTAAAGCTCAGCTCCTTGCCCTGCAGCTGCGTTGCTCCGGCGACGCCCGTCCCGGATCCATCCGCATAAAGCGCCGCCCTCTGGTGCGGATTCTCGCCATACCGCAGCGCCGCCGCCATCGGATAGTTGATCCGCAACGTCCCCGGCAGCTCTGCCTTCGCCGGATCGACAAACTGTACCGGCGCCTCCGCCGGTTCCGGCGATGCAATCCGCTCCAGCGTGTTCGCAATCGCCGTGTCATAGGCAGCCGTGACCGCAAACGCCTTCTTCGCCAGACCCCACCGCGTCGTCCGCGACAAACTCCCCGAGTTGCCCGCCATCTCCTCGCCCAGCGCCGCATAGTCTGCGGGCGAGGTCACAATGGCCACATCCTCAAAGTTCTTCGCCGCCGAGCGAACCATCGAGGGTCCGCCGATATCAATGTTCTCGATGAGTTCCGCAAAGGTGGCCCCGGCCTTGGCCGCCGTCTTCTCAAACGCGTACAGATTCACAACCACCATGTCGATCGGCTTGATCCCATGCGACTCCACCGCTGCCCGGTGCGCATCCTTCTCGCGGATATACAAAATCCCGCCGTGGACCTTCGGATGAAGAGTCTTCACACGCCCGTCCAGCATCTCAGGAAAGCCGGTCAATTCCGAAATATCGAGGACCGTCAGTCCGGCCTCGCGCAGCGCCTTGGCCGTGCCTCCGGTGGAAACCAGCTCAACGCCGTGGCCTGCCAGTTGCTTCGCAAAATCAACCAGCCCGGTCTTGTCTGTAACGCTCAGCAGTGCGCGACGCACCTTTTTATAGCCGCTCAAAGAATGCTCCAGTTAGAAAGTTGGGGGTTATGTGAGTGAAAGAAGGCGTCGAGCTTAATGGCGGCTTCCAGTGGAATCATCCACGCAAGCAAGCCACAAAAAATTATAGACGGTGACTGTCCACCACATCCAAACCCCGTCTAAGTCACAAAAGCATTTAGCATAAGAAGAACTATGGCTGATTTCCGGCAGCAGGATTTATCCAACCCGCCCATGAACGCAGGCTCTGCTGAGCCGGAGATTCTGCCGCCCGGCCAGCCGGCACGCGGCTGGTATCCGCCGCCTGAGCAGCAATATCGCCCGCCGCAGCCGCGTCAGCGCCGTCCTCCGGGCTGGGCCTTTGCGCCTGCGACCTACATTCTGGTCGGCATCAACTGCGCCGTCTATCTCGGCATGGTGCTCACCGGCGTCTCGTTCTGGGACCCGAACATCGGCCAGTTGCTCGTGTGGGGCGCGAACAACGGGACCCTCGTCCTGCATTACGGCCAGTGGTGGCGTCTTGTCTCCGCCATGTTCGTGCATGCGGGCATCATCCACATCGCCACCAACATGTGGTGCCTGTGGAACCTCGGCCTGCTCGCCGAACCCCTCATGGGCCCCTTCGGCGTAATTGCGGCCTACCTGCTTACCGGCTTTGCCGGCAACCTGCTCAGCGTCGCCGTCCATCCCGGCGTTCCCGGAGGCCCGCAGTCCGTCGTCGGCGTCGGCGCCTCGGGCGCGGTCTTCGGACTTGCCGGCGTGCTCATCCTTCTGCTCAACTCTCCGCTGCTCCCGCTTCCGCGCGCTGAGCTCAAGCGGCTGCGCAAGAGCGTCATCTACTTCGCCTTGCTCAATCTCGGCATCGGACTCTACACCGCCATCGGCCCCAGCCCCATCAAGATCGACAACATGGCCCACCTCGGAGGCTTCCTCAGCGGCCTGCTCCTCGGCGCTCTTATGATTCCCCGCATCGGCGTACCCAGGCCGCGCTTCGAACGCCGCCGCCTGTGGTCCGTCAGCGGCATGACCTTTGGATTGCTGCTCATGACCTACTGGGTCCACTCCTTCTGGGTCGCTGCCGGTTCCAGCCTAAAAAGGTAAAGGGCCGCACATTCGGCGGCCCCTCCTGCCTGTTTCTTAAAGTTAAAGATCGAACTGCGTTTATCGCGTAGCGGTGGCGGCGAATTTCTTCACCATCGCCAGAAGAAGCTTACGGTCGCTCTCATTCAGGTTGGTTGAATAACGGCGTATCTGCGTCAGGAAGCGGAGTTCATCATCATTGAGCCGTTGCGTATCGAGTTCGTGCCGCAGGGAATCTTCCGAGAAGAATTGAGCGAGGGGGACATCGAGCGCGTGGGCAATTTTGCTGAGCGTATCGAGCGAGGGAACCGTATGCCCGTTCTCCACTCTTGACAGATAGCAGCGTAAAAGTCCGGTGCGCTTTTCAATATCTCCCTGAGACATTCCCTTTTGCAGGCGGTAGCTCCGGATCATCATTCCAATTTTCATCGAGCTGCCTTTCTACAGCACTTCAGCCGCCTGTTTTTGAGTTGTTTCAGCCGGTTGAGGGAGGAAAGTGCTGGCTGCATAGTTACCATGCGGTAACTATCGGATGCAAGTACTATTTTGACAAACCCATTTTTGGCACTGATTTAGGGGCAAATCCTGGCTCCCGGATTCCCATCCGGGCCTTCCCGTCACATTTCGCAAAGTATCACCGCCCACCCCGGCTCATCCCTGCAAGTTCTGGCGGAAGAACACCCGCATCCGCTCCATCGCATCGCGCGTGTCTGCCGCCCGGTACCCGTTCTTGTTGTTCGGGTTCTCAAACGCGTGGCCCGCGTCCGGATAGATCTTCACATTCACTTGCTTGCCCATCGATCGCATCGCCGAGGCAAAATCATTCACATCCTGCGGAGTGATCCCCTGGTCCAGCGCGCCAAAGTTCCCCAGAATCGCTGCATGGATCATGCCCAGCGATGCCGGGTCCGTCGGCAGCGATCCATAGTTGATCGCCACGGCCTTCAGGTCAGGATCAGCCACGGCAAACGCCGCCGCAAACCCACCCCCCATGCACCACCCCACCGCGCCCAGTCGATTGGGGTCCACCGATTTCAGCGTCTTCAGGTAGTTCACCGCCGACACCAGATCGCGCACGCCTCTGTCCTGCGGCAGCCCGCGCATCAGCTCATGCGCAACCTCCGGATCGGTCGTCGACTTGCCCCGGTACAGGTCCACTGCCAGCGTCACATACCCCTGCGCGGCCAGGTTCGCCGCCTGCTCCTTCACCCACGGCACCAGCCCCCACCATTCATGGATCACCACGATCGCCGGATGCGGCCCCGCCCCATCCGGCAGATACAGAATCCCGTGCACGGTTTCATCGCCGCTCTTGAACGCGACATCCTTCGACCGCACCGCGGCCAAAAGAGAGCTGGTCAGCAGAAAACAGGACGCGAGTACAAACAGACGCTTCATAGTGCCCAACATAATAGGCCATTCTGAACAACTTTGGCGCAGCCGGGCCCCCCTGGTCTCGCCTTTGATACCAGGGAGAGAGAATTCGATTGCCTTCTTTCCCGCGACTGAATAAAGTGAACGGCTGGAGTCCTTCGGGCCTCTTACGCTCTCTGTCCATTCCCCCATAGTCAATCGCAATGAACTCCGCGCACAAGGCGCCCGTCTGGGGTTTTGTGTGCGCGGCAGAACGTGTCTTGTCGATTCCGCGCGACGACGCGCTCGAATGACCCAAATGGGAAGACCCAGCGGCGGCCGATTCCGGGCCGGATGGAGAACAATGTGCCTGTAATGACGCAAACGAAACGCGCGGTGGTGTGGAATCCGCGCGAGGACCGCACGATTCATGCAGTGTGGCTCGCCGTGTTCTGGGTGGGAATCCTCGCCGGATTCGGCCTCGACATGAAGCCGTTTTTGAGCCAGTCGATTCCGTGGATTGTGTATGTGCACGCGGCCGTGTATGTGGGCTGGCTGCTGCTGCTCACGGTGCAGGTGCTGCTGGTCATCAGGAACAACGTGGCGCTCCACCGTCGGCTGGGAAAGTTCGCGGCGGGTTACGCGGTGCTGGTGGTTCTGCTCGGGCTGCCGACGGCGCTCACGGTGGCGGCGCGTACGCTGGGCACGAACATCTTTCCTCCGCAATTCCTGGCGGTGAATACGGTCAACGTGTGCGGGTTTGCGGTGATGATCGCCTGGGCCATCGCCATGCGGCGCAGCCCCGCCGTGCACAAGCGGCTCATCCTGGCCGCCATGGTGGCCTTTGCCGATCCGGGGTTCGCGCGGATTACCGACAATCTGATGGCAGAGCCGAGGGCGGCATGGCCGTGGTTCTGGTACACGTTCTACGGAAACGTGCTGCTGGTCGTCCTTATGCTGGCGTGGGACCTGTGGCGCTACCGCCGGGTGGTGTGGCAGTTTGCGGTGGGCAGCGGAGCCGTGCTGGCCGGCGAAGTCTGGGCGACCGCCATGTATTTCGACCCGTCCTGGAAAGCATCCATGACGCACCTTGTAGTTGAATGGTCGCGGTTCATGCACTGAGGCCGGGCAGCCGCATTGGCGGTTGGGATAAGGGTGGGCCATTCGCCAAGCGGGTCTACCGGACCGGCTCGTACTGGTAACTGCCGTGATCCGGTTAGTTTTCGGGTTTAGGGTCATCTGGCTATAATGTCGTTCGATGGCACGATGGCTCTCGGTTGCTGCAGCAATTGTTCTGCTTCCGTTTGCTGGGGCACTCAGCAAAACCAGATCCGAATATCTAGTGGGACGCGTCGCACGGATCGAATCCGCTCGCCTAGGAAGCGCCACACTATATGAAATCTATATTCAGGGTGACTCACAAACCTTTGCGGTTCGGCTGGCCCTGCGAGCTGATCAATCGGTTCCCTGGAAACTCAACGATCCAGTCGAATATCGGATCCGCGACCACAAGATTGACCTGCTACAACCTGACGGCAAGCTCATTACAAGGACGATCCAGACGGCAAGTCCCCACGCAGCTATCCTCCTTGCCCTTGATCTGCCCTTCCCTACCGCTCCTCCGTCGATCGCTACCGTAATCCCTGCCGGGGCCGATACCACGGTCGCACGCTGCCGCCAGACCCTGAACAGCAATGCGCAATATCGCGGGCTCATGAGTGCGTGCCAGTTCGCGCTCTCGCCCCGCAATCTCCCGGATTTTCTCTGCAAAGAGACCATGCAGCGCAACGCTGGCGTCGGTTCGCCACCTTTCTGGCAGCCAGTCGATACCTTATCGATGGAAGTCACGTTTCTTGCCGGAGGCACAGATCGATACTCGGATTTCAGGCCATACGACCCGCGACTACAACGTGTTCCCGGTTGGCTGTCTCTGGCGCAATTCGGCAATGAGATAGAGGCCATCTTTGACCCTGCTGCGCACACCCGTTTTGCGTATCGGGGCATGCAGAAGCTGCCCTCAGGAAGCGCATCGATCTTTGCGTTCGAATTTGACGCCGCAAACAACCTGCGCTTTCGAATAGAGGTTGGCCACGTCACTGATTATCCGGGCCTCACCGGGCTCCTCTGGACCGACGACAAGACAGGACAACTCATCCGTATCCAGGCTTACGCCACCGAATTGAATCCAAACTTCGATGTCCGGGCATGGGCCGGGGCAGTCAATTATGGCGAGGCCACAATTGCGGGACTTGGATCCTTCCTGCTGCCGGCCGCGGACGAGGTGGAGGTCTGTTTGCAGAATGGCACCTGCTACAAAAACATAATGTCCTTTGGAGAGTGCAGGAGATTCCAATCGACCATTCACCTTCTGCCGAGCGGGAGGCTGCCACACTGAACCCCAGAGTTTTGCGTCGCTCTCGCCCGTCTCTGGCGGAATGAACGTCAGCGCGACCATCGGACTCGACGCC
>JASHUR010000364.1 GCA_030039895.1 Acidobacteriaceae bacterium
GGCGCGTCCACGGAAAGGTTGAATAAATTCGCTTAAGGTAGCCTAGGGACTCAAGTTCGCGAGCCAGGTCAAAGTGGTGAAACGTGCCCGAAACCGCCTGAATGACCTGAAGGGAAGGAATGTGAAATACCTCCAAACACCTCAGATTCTAAATGCCCCTTTGATCAATGCCGTCACTTTACAGAATATTCGTTATCAGACATTGTAGGGCCTTGACTCCAATTAACACCCGTCTACAATGGCTGACTATGAATCTACTCAATCGCCTGAGGGATATCTTCTTACTATTCTTTGGATATGTGTTTGTGCTACTCATCTTGACATGGATGTTGGTTAACAACTGCCTATCGGGACTCGAATTCGCTTTGATGATTTCGATAGGGTTCTTCGCCGAGGCTTTCCTCCTCTATCGTTTTGTTAGAGCGCACACCTCGGGGCTCAAGAAATCCTAAGACTGCGTGCATGCGACACCAGAAGTTGTCCGCGATACCAGCCCACTCCTTCATGCAAACTTAAGTTACACGGCATAGCATGGTAGAGGTTTCGCTGCACTTCACCTCACCCCGGAGAACATCCATGCCTTACAGTGCCAGGCCGCACACCGTCCGTCTTCTCGCTCTTGGCTGCCTTTTCGCTCTGTGCTCATCTCTCATCTTCGCGCCTGCGGCCCGCGCCCAGGGCCCCTATCACCTCGCCGCGCAATGGAAAGTCGGTGGCGACAGTTGGTGGGACTACATGGCCGTCGATCCCGTCAGCCATCTCCTTTACGTCACCCACGGAGATCAGGTCGTCGTCATCAAGCCATCCGGTAAAGTTCTCGACCGCATGACCGGCTTCAAAGGCCTCCACGGAGTCGCCTTTGATGCCTCCGGCAAGTACGGATTCCTCTCCGACGGCGGTGCCAACGAAGTCGTCGTCTTCAACCGCAAAACTCGCGCTATCGTCGCCCACATTCCCGCCGGCCAGAACCCCGACGGCCTCACCTTCGACCCCTACACCGAAACCGCATGGGCCTTCAACGGACGCAGCAACACCGCTACCGTCGTCTCCGCCCGTACCCTCAACGTCGTCGCCACCATCGCGCTTCCCGGCAGGCCAGAGTTCCCTGTCGCCGACGGCCGCGGCTACGTCTACGACAACATCGAAAGCCTCAGCAAGATCGTCAAGATCAACGCCACCACACACCAGATCGTCGCCGCTTGGCCGCTCGCGCCTTGCCAAAGCCCCTCCGGACTCGCCATAGACACCGCTCACCACCGCCTCTTCTCCGTCTGCCACAACAAAATGATGGCCATCGTTGACACCGACTCCGGCAAGGTCGTTGCCACCGTGCCCATTGACCAGGGCCCCGACGCGGCCCGCTTCGACCCGCGCCACCAGCTCGCCTTCAGCACTAACGGCCAGGGTACCCTCACAGTTATCCACGAAGACTCGCCCGATCACTACACCGTCATTCAGACCTTGCCCACCAAACGTGGAGCGCGTACCATGGCCCTCAATCTCGCCACCGGAACCATCTACACCGACACCGCCGACTTTGGCCCTGCGCCCAAACCCACACCGGGACAGCACTGGCACCGCCCGAGCCTCATCCCCGGCAGCTTCACCGTACTCGAAATCAAACGCTGACGAATCCGCCCGACCGATAAACAACCTGTCAAGAGGCAAATCGTTCAACTAACACATTCCAAACTGGTTCCAAATGCATTTGAGCTGTTCGAATTTGCTATCCTGAACTTAAGAGGAAGTTTCTTCGCAACAGAACGCACCAAAGGCGCAGCCGCCCGCTGCGCCTTTCGGTTCTTCGCGCCAGCTACACTTGGCACCGCCCACAACCCTTTTAATAAGACGATTTTGCGTCTAACCCATTCGGTCAGACGACCTTGGAGTAGTACGGCCCATAACCCACATGGAATCACGATCTTGATTTTCTGCGAGACCACCTGGCTCCAAACAGAAACGCCGCCCGAAGGCGGCGTTTTCTTTTCAAATTTCTCTCGCTTACAGAGTCGACTCGATCTCAAAGCCCCACGCTTCCAGCAGCGCCTCCGGAATGTACTTGGAGTTGCGGTTACGGCGGGCCCACTCGCGAAGACGAGTGGAGCGAACATATTGATCAGGGGTGAGCTTGTACTCCTTGACCACCTGCTCAAAAGAGGTCACGGTAGGGACAACCGGCCCGATGGGCTCAGGCTTGCCCCAGTTAGGGTTTCCACGACGTTTTGCCATCTTGTCTATTTATCCTTAAGAGAAATAAGGTTCTCCGGCGTAGGGGCGTGCACAGGGTCCTGCCGGACGGACCCCAAACTCTTCTATTCTAAGGATTTTTTCTCCAGAAATCAATAGAAAACCGGCAAAAAATTAGCAGTAAAAACCACATTTCTTCATCTCTTACACTATATTTCTAGTGTAATAAGCTTATTTTACTGCGTCTTATTAGAATCGAATCGTTTGAAGCCGCTCTTCCCTGCCGTGGGCGCATCGACCGCATCTCACCCTAGTTGTAAGGAACCGAAGCAGCTGGCTTTCGGATAAGGCGTTTGGCCTTGCAGTGGTGAGCCTTTAGTATCTGCGCCTTGCTTTTCATGTCTAACGCTTCACCCAGGATTTCCAGGCAGTAGCAGCACCGCACGGTTGTCACCTGCTGGCAACCACCGCTGGGAAGGGCCTGAGGAATCGCATGTGTCGTCGTGATCGTCCGCAGCATATGGATACACTCCTTATGGCTGACTTGCGGTTATCGTTTCCCGAACACGAACTTGTTTGGGGATTCCTGTGTTCGATGGGATGCCATCCCCAAACTGCGTGTTGCCCTTCTGCCCTGTGGATCGCGCAACCACGCGCGTCTCCGCCTCGCCGCTGAAGTCCACGCAGATTTTTCCGATGAACAGAGTGCTACGGTGCAAACGTTCATGACTCCATCCACTCTAGATGCCACACGCCTGCTCGTGGTTACAGCGAATCGCCCGATCTATCAACGCCTCGCGGACCTTCTTGCTGGCCTGGACTATGCCATGCAACATATCGAGGATGCTTCCGAGGCATCACGCATCCTGCTCGATGACAATCCTCCTGAGATCGTCCTCATCGATGAGCGGCTTCCCGGTCAGAGCGGCCTCGAACTTGCCGCAGAGATCAAACATCGGAGCCCGCAAAAGAGGACTTGGACCATACTGCTCTTGACCTCTTCGGCGGATCCCGAAACTATCGCTCTGGCAGTCGACGCCGGCATCGACGACCTTCTTCTCTGCCCAGCCGGCGAGGCCATCGGAGAGATCGACCTCCGTGTCCGCCTCGGGGTCGCCACTCGTGTTCTCGATCATATCCATCACCTGGAAGCCCAGGTTCAGGCCACCAGCCAGCAATCGTTGCGTGACGCCCTGACCGGGCTCTGGAACCGGGAATCCATCCTCAGCCTTCTCTTTGCAGAAACGGATCGCGTGCAGCGCATGGGTACCCAGCTAAGCTTTCTGCTGTTCGACCTCGACAACTTCGCTCGAATCAACGCCGAATACGGCTATGACACCGGCGACAAAATCCTGCACGAGGTGGCCGTGCGCCTGCGCCGCTATATGCGCAGCTATGACCTGCTCGGCCGCACCGGAGAAGATGAGTTCCTTATTGCCTTGCCCGGCTGCAACGCCTACCAGGCCCGTCACCTCGCCGATCGCATCCTCACCATCATGCTCCGCAATCCCTTCGCTGCCGCAGACGGCAAGATCAGGGTCACAGCAAGCATCGGACTCGCGCAAAGCCGGGGCCGCACTCCTTTGGTTGTTCTGCGCGAAGCCGCGCAGTCCCTTGCCTCCGCCAAACGCGAGAAGAGCAAGAGTGGGCGGGAACTTCCTCCTGCTCATAAAGAACAAGCTCTCTTGGAAAATAATCCGGCCTGAACGCCGCTCGCTCGCTGGCCGATTCGATAAAGACGGAAACCCTTAAGCCAGGGCCAGGGCTTTCACTTCCTCTTTGCGCACGGTCAGCGCCTCAATCAGGTCCTCGCGCACCTCAAAGCCGCGACCCGGCGAATCCGGAACCTGAATCTCGCCCTTCGATGAAACCTCCACCTCCGGCTCGATGATGTCTTCGTTCCAGTAGCGCTTTGAGGCCGCAACGTCTCCCGGCAGCCGGAAGTTTTCCAGCGACGACAGCGCGATATTGTGCGCCCGCCCGACACCCGTCTCCAGCATCCCGCCGCACCATACCGGTACGCCACGCTCCTGCGCCGCGTTGTGCACCGCAATGGCCTCGCTGAAGCCGCCTACCCGCCCTACCTTGATGTTGATGATCCGGCACGATTCCATATCGATTGCCGCTAGCGCGTCGCGCCGGTTCCGGATCGACTCATCCAGGCAAATCGGCGTATCCAGCCGCTTCTGCAGCATGGAGTGGAAGTAGAAATCGTCCGCCCACAACGGCTGCTCAATCATCAGCAGGTCAAAGGCGTCCCAGCTCGCGATGTGGTCGGCATCGTTCAACCGGTATGCCGAGTTCGCGTCGCAGCTCAGGCTGATGTCAGGCCAGCGGTTCCTGACGGCCTCGAACACCTTCGTGTCCCAGCCCGGTTTGCACTTCAGCTTGATGCGCTGATACCCCGCGGCCAGCTCCTTTTCAATCTCGGCCATCTGCCGCTCCATCGTCGGTTGGATTCCGATGGAAACGCCGCAGACAATCTTCTCTCTGATTCCGCCCAGCAGCTCAGCCAGAGGAACCCCGCGCATCTGTGCTTCCAGGTCCCACACGGCGTTCTCCAGCGCAGCCTTCGCCATGCGGTTACCGCGCACCTTCTTGAAGATGCCCGGGCACTTTCCTCCGTGCTCCGGCTCGGCCGCCAGCAGCGCAGGCGCCAGCTCCTGCATAATCACCTGCCATGCTGTGTCGATGGATTCTTCGGAGAAATACGGGTGTTCGCCGGCCACACATTCGCCCCAGCCGGTCAGGCCCTCAGCTTTCAGCTCAGCGAGCAGAACTCTTCGCGTTGTCGTCGTGCTGAAGCTGGTTACAAAAGGTTGTACGAGGGGGATATGCAGTTCATGCAAGTAGATTGCGTCGATTCTCATGGATGACCGTCGAGTAAGGCTTAAGAGGTTCAGAGTTGAAAGTCGGTTGCCTATTTAGTGCGAAAAACTGTAACGGCCAGTCCAGGCAGTCGGGTTCAACCTGAGATCGCTGGCATCCTGTCGTCTGCATTTGCCTGGGGCGGGAGTTACCGCCATGCCGACGCAAGCAGAATACACCATAAGCTCTGGACATCTCCCCAAAGCGACTTTTCCCCGGGCTGTGGATAATGTGGACAAAATCTGCGAGGCAATGGCCTTACTCTCCGCGCTCGCTTCGCTTGGCATTCGCCCACAACCTTTCCAGATCGTCCGCCTCCAACTCTTCCAGCGGGTGTGCCGATTCTCTTTCCATTGCCCTGAACCGCCGCCGGAAGCGCGCATTGGTATCGCGCAGTGCAAGCTCCGGATCAATCTTCAAATGACGCGCCAAATTCGCTGCCGTAAACAACAGATCCCCAAGCTCTTCTCCCGCTTTCTCGCGTGCAGCTTCGCCCTGTGCAATTTCCGCCTCCAGCTCTGCTGTCTCTTCCCTCAGTTTATCCAGCAAGCCGGACACATCCGGCCAGTCAAAGCCCGCTTTGGCCGCCTTCGATCCCAGCTTCGCCGCCTCCATCAGGGCGGGCATCGATCGAGAAATGCCTTCCAGTCGCCCTGCGCCCGCCGAACCCGCCTCCATATCAGCCTTCTGGTCTTTCTCCCGCTTCTTAATCTCTTCCCAGTTGCGGAGTACCTGCGCTGCATTGATCCCATCCGTCTCCAAACCCGCCGCCGAGTTCCCTGCCCGCGCCGCAGCTTCCTCGCCAAAGACATGCGGATGCCGCCGAACCAGCTTGCGGTTCAGCCCCTCGATGACCTCGCCGATCGAGAAGTGGCCCTCCTCCGCCGCCATCTCTGCGTAGAACAGCACCTGCAGCAACAGATCCCCCAGCTCGTCCTTCAACTCCGCCCAGTCGCGTCGCTCAATCGCGTCAAAGACCTCGTATGTCTCTTCCAGCGTGTACTTCCGGATCGTCTCAAAGGTCTGCTCGCGGTCCCACGGACACCCGCCGGGCGCACGCAGCCGGTGCATGATCGCTACTGCTTCCGCAAAGTTCTTCGCCGCATCTTGATTCCGCTCACTCTTCCCGTCAGAACTGGACATACCTCAAATCTAACGCAGCGAACGGCATATACTGCCGCAGGAGAGCATGGAAGCCTTAGCCATCATCTTTGTCATCGCCCTTGGCCTGGCCTTTGGCAGTTTTCTCAACGTATGCATCACCCGCCTGCCGCAGCACCAATCCGTTGTGCTGCCCCGCTCGCGCTGCCCGCGATGCGAGGCGCCCATCGCCGCTCGCGACAATATCCCGTTGCTCAGCTTTCTGCTTCTGCGCGGCCGCTGCCGCACCTGCTGTCGGCCCATCTCCTGGCGCTACCCGGCAATTGAATTCGCCAACGCCGCCCTATGGCTTCTTTGCTGGCTCCGATTCGGTCCCCCGCTCCGCGCCGTCGGAATGGCCGTCTTAGCCTTCATTCTGCTTGGCCTCGCTGCAACGGATGCCGAAACTCTCAAGCTCCCGAACGTTTTCACTCTGCCCGGTATCGCGCTCGGAGTCATCTACTCCGGTGCCATGTGCCGGCACTGGCTCAGATGTGCTCTGCTGTCCGCGAGCTGGGCCATCACCGTCGCTGGAATCCTGCTCGCAATCTCCGGCTTTTACTGGCTTCTGCGCCGGCGTGAGGGCATCGGCATCGGAGACGCCAAGCTCCTCGCGCTCATTGCCGCCTGGCTTGGCCCGGCTCAAGTAGTACTGATCTTTATTTTCGGAGTGGTCGCTACAGCCGTCTGCGGCCTCGGCGTAATCATTTACAGGCGTCGCTTTGAAGCCACTCTACCGCTCCCCTTTGGAGCGTTCCTCTGCGCCGCATCCCTCTTTGCTATGTTCTACGGCCAGCCGATCCTGGACTGGTACCTCAGCTTCTACCGTTGAAGTCCTGGGTCTCGCGCGGCTCACCCCAAAGCGCTATTTCTTCTCTTTGGATTTCAGTTCCTTCAGCGCCTTGCGCGCATCTTTCGCGTGCTCCCCATTGGGAATTGCGTCGAGGTAGATCGTGTAGTTCGTAATAGCTATTTTGTTCCATCCAAGCCCGCGTGCCGACTCTGCCAGCCCAAAGACGGCGTTCGCGTCCTCTGGCGCAACCAAGCTCGCCTCCTTGTAGCGGTCGTAGGCGCCCTTATAATCGCCTGTCTGCAGATAGAACTTCCCTACCTTGTCATCCTTCGCAGCCAGTTGAGGATCGTGGATATACCCTCCTTCGCCATTGGATATCCGCGTATCCCTGTTCGCATCTGGAGCAAACCGTTTCAGGTCCACATGGCTCGATGAATAACCAGACTGGCTGGGCTTGGCGCTCGCTGTGCCGTTCGCAGCATCTTGCGCCTTCTGCGATTCCGCCTCTGGGAATGGGTTTTCCTCGGCGGCCGACGCCTTTTTCTTTTGCTGCGCAGCTGCGGCCTCGTCCTTGCTCTGGGCAGTCGACTGGCCCTGTGATGGGTTGGACGTCTGCTGCCCAAACGCAGTCAGGCCCGCCAGCATAAGAACACAGATGAAGTTACGAACTCGCATGTCTATACCAAGTTTAGACCGCCCTCGCGCGCAAAGGGTGGCTCCCTGTGCTCGCCGGAGAATGCCGTATACTCGCCTCTAACTGCCATGGCTCTTATCATTCGCTCTTCAGCTATTCATGCGGCCGGCTGCTACACAACTGAGCCCATCAAAAACCGCACCCGCGTTGTCGAGTACACCGGCCCCCGCATTACCAAGGAGCAGGCTGACCAGAAATACGAGCACTCGCCCACCACCTACCTCTTCGGCATCGGTGACGGCTCCAGGGTCATCGACGGGCACGGCATGGCGATGTTCATTAACCACTCCTGCGACCCTAACTGCGAGACCAGCGAAGTTCGGGGTCGCGTCTGGATCAAAGCTATACGCGACATCGCCGCCGGAGAAGAATTGACCTACGACTACAACCTCTACGACGGCGATGACGACGAGGCATCCTGCAACTGCGGAGCACCCTCCTGCCGCAAATCCATGTACTCGCCTGAAGAGCTTGCCCGCCGCGCCCGTGCGGCCAAACGCGCCGCCGCCAGGAAGCAACTCTGAGTCGATGAGCGCCGGGCAATGCACCCGACCCCTCGCTCCCGTTACAATCAACTTTTCGCATGGCTTATCAGGTCTTAGCTCGCAAGTACCGCCCTCAGCGCTTCTCTGACGTCATCGGCCAGGACCACGTCACCCGCACGCTGCTCAACGCACTCTCGCAAAACCGCGTCGCTCACGGATACATCTTCTCCGGCCACCGCGGTATCGGCAAAACGACCATCGCGCGCATCCTCGCCATGGCTCTCAACTGCCGCACCGAGATCGGCGCGCCCCAGCGCCCCACTCCTGAGCCATGCGGCATCTGCGACTCCTGCACGGAAATCCGCTCCGGCAACGCCGTCGACGTCATCGAGATTGACGCAGCCACCAACCGCGGCATTGATGAGATTCGTGAGCTGCGAGATGCCGCCCGCTACCGTCCCGCACGCGATCGCTACAAGATTTACATCCTCGACGAGGCCCACCAGATCACCGACGCAGCCTTCAACGCCCTGCTCAAAACCCTTGAAGAGCCGCCCGATCACATCGTCTTCATGCTGGCCACCACGCAGCCCGAGGACATCCCGCAGACCATCCGTTCACGCTGCCAGCACTTCAGCTTCCATGCCGTAAAGTTCGACGACATCCTCGGCCAGCTTCGCGACATCGCCTCCAAAGAAGGCATCCTCGCTGAAGATGCTGCGCTTGCGCAGTTGGCCGAAGCCGGCGACGGCTCCATGCGCGACGCTCTGTCCATCATGGATCAGGCCATCGCCTCCGCTCCTCAGGAAAACGGCCGCCCGCGCCTCGATGCCGAGCAGGTTCGCGAACTGATGGGTACCGTCCCAAACACCGTCTTCGAGCGACTGATGGAGGCCATTAGCGAAAGCCAGACAGCAGCCGTCATCGAAGAGATCAACCGCCTTCTCAATGCAGGAAATAGCGCCTCGCAGCTCGCACGTCAGTTCGTGCACTATCTGCGCAACACCCTCATGGCGCGAATTGACGGCGAAACGTCCGAATTGCTGCAAATCTCACCCGACGAGCGTGCCCGGGCTGCGCGTTCCGCTGCCCTGTTCTCTGAAGAAGACCTCACCCGCTTCCTGCAGATCATGCTGCGCACTTTTGACGAGCTCAACTACCGTCAGGAGCAGCGCTTTCATCTCGA
>JASHUR010000365.1 GCA_030039895.1 Acidobacteriaceae bacterium
AAATCCTGATTGCAGAAGCGGGATTGACGAGCCTGCCAATGCCGGCGACGCCGATGCCCGAACCTGCGTTCGACCTGACGATGGTGGCGGAGGGATGGGACGTGGAGCACTTCTTCGCAGGCGTTTACACCAGCGAGCCGTATGTGCGCGGCGCGGTGGCTGCGTACGTGGATCTGGTGCGCGGATTCAATCCCGACATGGTGGTGGATTCGTTTGAGCCGATTGCCTGCCTGGCGGCGCGCATTGCGAAGGCGCCGCTGGCGACTGTGCTGCAGGGGAATATCCATCCGGCGAGCCGGGGCTTTACGTGGTGGGAAGACAAGCGGCCGGCAGGGCTGCCGAGCGGAGCGGAATTTTTCGGTGCGGTGATGCAGGAGCATGGGCTGAAGCCGGTGAAGCGGGTGGTCGACCTGCTGGCCGGGGACCTGGCGTTGATTGTGGGATCACCGGAGTCGGACCCGGTGGCGAAAGATGCGAACGTGACGTATATCGGGCCGATGGTCTTTCAGCGCGGCGGGGCGACACTGCCGGCATGGGTGGAGGAAATGGGCGGGCGCAACGGGCAGGGCGGGAAGCGGCCGCTCATCTGGGTGTATTCGGGAAACCCGCGCTATTTTACGTCGGCCACACCGGTGGATTCGATCGTGGTGATTCGCACGGCCATTGAAGCGCTGGCGGATGAACCGGTGGACGTTGTACTGACGACGGGCCATCAGGAGCTACCGGCGGAGTTTGGGACGTTGCCGAAGAATTTTCGGCACACGGCGTATGTGCCGGGTCCGCTGATGGCCGAGCGTGCGGACCTGATTGTGTTTCACGGCGGGCACAGCTCGGTGATGACATGCCTGAACGCAGGAACGCCAGCGGTGATTATCCCAACGATTACCGAGCGCGAGAGCAACGCGCGGCGGCTGGCGGCGCTGGGCGCGGGCGAAGTGGTGATGCCGGTGACCGGCGCGGACGGCGAGAAGCGCGTGGATGTGGCGGAGTTCGGCGGGAAGGTGAAGCGGGTGCTGAACGAGCCCTCCTACCGTGAATCGGCGAAGCGAGTGTCCGAGTCCATGCGGCGGTTTGGCGGGGCCAAGGCTGCTGCTGAGCGGATTGAGGAGTTTTTGCGGGCCAGATGAGGGCGGGGTTGGGGCTGGTTAGAAGGAGAGTTTGACGCCGAGCTATGCGCTCGATAGAGAGAGCGTGTCTACAGCTGCATCTCAGAGCCACCCTTTATTGCGAGCGATCCGGGCCGCTTCAAAGCGGCTGGAAGCGTGCAGCTTGGAGATGGCCTCGGAAAGATAGTTGCGCACTGTCCCCTCTGTGAGCCGCAGCGAACGCGCCAATTCAGCAGTTGTTTCGCCATCTCCCGCACGGCGAAGAATCAGACGTTCCCGGTCAGTAAGGGGGTCTTTCTCCGCACTCCAAATCTCTGACGCCAGTTGGGGATCCACGATACGGGCCCCGCGGCTGACCCTCCGGACAGCATCGGCGAATTCTTCGGAGGGCCGGTCCTTGAGCAGATAGGCAGATGCTCCTGCTTCCAGCGCCCGCCGCAGATATCCCGGGCGCGCGAAGGTGGTTAGTATCAGGACGCGTGTGTGCGGATAAAGCTCTTTTACGCGCGCAGTGAGTTCAAGCCCGGTCATTTTCGGCATTTCAATGTCCGCGACCAAGACATCCGGACGGTGTTTTCCGACGGCCTGAAGGGCCTGCTCCCCATCGGGAAAAGACCCAAGCACCTCAATATCGGGTTCGATCGAGAGCAGCGTGGCGAGCGCACCGCGCAACATACCCTGGTCCTCGGCCAGCACCACGCGTATTTTTTGCGTCAAAGGATTTCCACCTTTCCTGCAATGTCCGGCTCTGATTGCGACGATGGCGCGGCGGCCGGCGGCAAGGTTATTTCAAGGCTCATTCCTCCAGTTGCGACGCCTGTCAGCTTTACAGTTCCGGCCATAGATTGAACCCGCTCGCGCATGCCACGCAGGCCATTGCCTTCATGAATCTGCCCGCCACGCCCGTTATCCTCAATCGTGAAATGAATCGTCCTGTCCTTTTCGAGAAGCGTGACGCGGCAGAGGGTTGCATGAGCATGGCGGACAACGTTCGTTACTGCCTCGCGCAGGGCCAGGCAAAGCACGTTGACCTGGCTCGATGAGAGACCCACTGGTGCGAGAGCCGTGGTCAGTTTGACACCGGCGGAAAGCAGGCTTCTCCGGGCGTGGCTGATCTCGGCATCCAGCCCTTCAGCCCGATAGCCGGACACAGCTTCCCTCACCTCGGCGAGGGCATTGCGAGCGGTCTGTTCCGCTTCCACGATCTCATTTCTTGCGCGATCGGAGTCGTGGGAAAGCAGCCGCCGGGCAAGATCGAGCTTGACCGCAATCACGGTCAAAGTATGGCCAAGAAGATCGTGCAGATCGCGTGCGATGCGCTCGCGTTCCGCTTCCTGGGACAGGCGTTCGATCTCAGTATTTGCGCGCTCAAGAAGAGAATTGGTTCGCGCCTGCTGGGCGAAGGCGAAGTTGCTAAGACCAAAGAATGCGCAGTAGAAGAGGACACTTTCCGCTGTGGCGTAAGTATGACCGAGGTATTGCGTCTCCGCCACGACTCCGGCCATCATCGCAACGAGCACAAGGAACAGGGTTCGCAAACGGCTGAGGAAAAGGCAGAGCATTGCGAAAGGGTAGGCGAATAGTACATAGGCTTGCTGGCTGAGCGGGTAATAGAGAAAGACGATGAGAAAGAACAGCACAAAGGCTATCGTTTGACGGCGCCCAGTAAGCTCTGCGACGAGAAAATAAAGAATGGCGAAAGCAGCATAAATCGCCGCAGATTCCATCCAGACCGCAGAGGAATGCCGATGATAAGCCGGCATAAAAAACAAATATCCGGCATAAAGCAACGCCACCCAGCGCACGATCCAGCGGCCACGGATGAACTTACGCTTCGAGTCGGTGATGTGCATACCCGAGGCTGCCGCGTTTCGTTCTGCCGCATATGACTGCGGTTCGTTCATACCTTCATCGTCCCACCAAACGAGCGGTTCCGGTACCCAAAGCTGTCATCCCTGATGGATGACAGGTGTCATGGTGACAGCTGTCATTTCGTATCGATGACAGCTGCTACTGTTTTTCCCCGGCCGCCCGGCGCATTCTTCTCTTACGGTCACGAGAGAGGGAGATCATGAATCTCGAATTCATTTTTAGCGCACTTACAGGCGTGTGGCTCCTGGGGGAGATCCTAATGGTCGTGCTCACCCAAACGCGCAAGGGTGAGGGCAAGATACAGGATGACGGAACACAGATCATTCTGTGGATCGTTTTTATTGCATCGGGCAAGCTCGACGAATGGATGCACGGATTTCTTCCGGTCGACATGCCGGGGAGTTACAGCTGGCTGCGGCCAGCGGCCCTTGTGGTTTTGATTCTCGGCCTGGGAGTTCGTGCCGTAGCGATTGGCACGCTGGGCGAAGCCTTCAGCACGAACGTCGCGATGCGCACCGGGCAGAGGCTACAGCGAAGCGGTCTCTATCGTTTCGTACGTCATCCTTCTTATTTCGGCCTGGAACTGATTCTTTTGGCCCTTGCACTTCACACACGCACATGGGCCTGTTTTGCAGTTATCCTCGTTCCGCCGACGCTGGCCGTGTTGTATCGCATTCATGTGGAAGAGACTGCGCTACGTCTGGCTTTTGGAGCCGATTACGAAGACTACAGCCGCAGCACGAAGCGCCTGATTCCGGGTGTGTATTGAGCGGCTTTGAAGTCCCAGGCTTAGTCGGCGTTCATCGCCGAAGCACAGATTATGCGGCGCCGCGCGGGAGAACTTGAGAAGGGTGCTGGTTAGAAGTCGAGTTTGATGCCGAGCTGGAGGCGGCGGGAGTTGTAGAGGGCGTTGTTGTTGACGGCGGTGACGTCTCCGAAGCCGGCGGTGGGCGAGGGGATGAGGGTGGTCTGGGTATTGCCGTCGGCGAGGGTGGTCTTGTAGGTGCGGAGTCCTGACATATAGGTGAGAGTTGCCGTGTTGGTGTGGGTGGGGTCGTTGGTGATGCGGTAGCCGATGGTTTGAATGTTGGTGACGTTGGGATGGTTGAGGACGTTGAAGGCTTCGGCGAAGAACTCAAGGCCGATGCGGTCGGTGATGGAGGTTCGCTTGCCGGCGCGGAGGCCGAGCGAGACGGTTCCGGGGTAGCGGAAGGTGTTGCGGCCGATCTGCGGGAGGATGGGCTGGCCTCCTGATCCGTTGAGGCTGGCGCCGATGGCGGGAATGGGCACGCCCGCGCCGAGGATGACTCCGCCGGAGTTGACGGTGCTGGTGACGCAGTTTGCGCCTCCGTTGTAGACGCCGCCGTATTGCTCGTACTGCTGATAGGAACACTCGGAGACAGGGATGGAGCCGGTGGTGCGCATGGAGTAGGGCAGGCCGGTGCGCCACGATCCGTAAGAAGAGAGCATGTAGCCGTTGAGGAGCGGGGCGAAGAAGCCTTCGAAGCGCCAGGGCGTGCGGAGAAGGACGCCTCCGGAGGCGCGCTGGCGGGCATCGAAGTTGGAGTTACCGTGCTCGATGGCGAGGTTGGCGGGATCGTAGACGTTGTTGAAGCTGGCGAAGGGCGACTGGTTGGGGTTGTCGTCGATGGCGTG
>JASHUR010000366.1 GCA_030039895.1 Acidobacteriaceae bacterium
AACTTGCCCGCATTTTTCACTTGGCTCGGGGTTGTGCCATATCTGACACAGGATGCTATCGGCCGCACTCTGGGCTACATGTCGTCAATCCCGGACTCGGAGGTGGTGTTCGACTACATGGAACCTCCCGAGACATTCTCAGAAGAGCTAAGGCAATTAGAAAAGGAGCGGACGGAACGGCTTAAGAAAATTGATGAACGTTCAGTCAGCCGTTTCGAGCCGGCTGGCATTGCAGCGATTCTTCGCTCGCACGGATTTTGCGTCATCGAAGACATCAATTTCGAGGAGATCGCGTCCAGGTTCGGCCGCGCCGTTCATGAACTCGCGCCCGGACGCGCTGGCGTTCATGTTGTCCACGCTAAGCACTAATGGAACGCGGTGACTGTATTGCATTCAACTTGCGCATCGACGCCCGAATACACCAGTCGGACGGTATTTCCTCGCAGCCCGGTCGTGTCACCACCGGACTCCCCACATCTCACAGCGATACAACATCGACAACCCCCTGCCACCTCTCGCCTCGCTTGAGCGAGGCCCGGCAGAAGCACAGGGCAATCGGGGTCCCCAAACAAGCGGTCTTTACTTGTTGGGGTGGGGATAGGTCTTCGTCCGTGGGGCGATCTTTCGCCCTGTCAAAAAACTTGATCCGAAGAGCCAGCC
This sequence comes from Acidobacteriaceae bacterium, assembly GCA_030039895.1. Classification (GTDB taxonomy): domain Bacteria; phylum Acidobacteriota; class Terriglobia; order Terriglobales; family Acidobacteriaceae; genus Silvibacterium. The sequence goes on from JASHUR010000366.1 coordinate 661, forward strand.
CTGGGCGCATATCCCGGCAGCACACGCTCATGCTGCCGGTTCCGGAAGGGCCTACTTCATGTTTTCGAGCAGAATGTAAAGCGGGCTGAGCGGGCCCAGGGGCATCAGCTCAAAAGTCATCAGCTTGGCCTGCCCAAGTGGAAGCGCCTCAAGCATCTCGTGCGCCTCCTCAACAGTGGCGAGATTCAGAAGAAAAACGACCCCCTTATTGTCTTTACGCACATACCACTGGTCGATCTTCCCCGCGAGATACAACTGCGCCGTAGCCGGCACTTCACGGGTCATGATCGTCTTCCGCTGCTCGGGGGTGATGGGCGCAACGACGGTCCCAATCGCCAGGATCTTCGTAGTGGGAACTGCCGGAAAAGGACCAGGCGCTGTCTGCGGTACTGTTGATTGCATATAGGCTCCATTCGAGTAGAGTCGAATATGGCTACGATGCCGTGCGAGAAAAATCGTCGCAACTTTCGCGCATCGCCAGCCGGAAACCCGGCCTATCGCCTCCGCAGCATCAATCGGATGCCCCTCGATAAGGAAGCGGGCGTTGTCAGGTTCGGGCTGTGACGCATTTCTGCTGGGCCGGGTGCCCACATCTCGAAGAGATGCGGGAACGGCGAACCTCTCTCACCCTCTTCAATTTTCTTTCAGAAAGACTTCAAATCGGCCACCATCCAAGCAGCCCCTGCGACCAGGAAAGTCTCGGCGCATTCAGACCAGTTGAAGTGTGCCTCCGGGTGCGCGATCAGCAATGGAACCCATACCAGCAGGCCAAAGAGGCCCACCATGAGCACCATCATGCGCATCGCAAGCCGCGCATGGCGGTTGACAAGAATGGTGATGGCCGCGAGCGCAAACGCAATCGTCGTGAGAACCGCCCAGAACATCTGCCCCGGTGGAATCCACTTCGGAACCGCGCTCGCCGTATCGTGAAGAAGGAGCGCCTGACCCAGCGTGAATGAAATGGCGCAGACGCCAAGCCCAAGGCGCGCCAGCCGGCCGAACACCGCCGCCCTCGCTGCATTCACCTCCGTTGCAGTGTATAGCGCGAGCGCGCCCCAGAATAAGGAAAGAAACAGGAAGAAGCTCCCGCCATATTTCTCGTAGACGTTCGCTGCGACAATGATGTCGGGAATGCAGGCCAGCGAGAAACACAAATAGACGATGCCCAGCACAACCGAAGCGATGCGCACCGTCCGCGGGTGCTGTATCCCAATGCCACCCGCGATTTGAGCGGCCATCAGACACCCGCCGATGATGATGCCGAAAGGCAGGCTCCAGATATGGTGCACGTTCTGCCAGGTGTCGACGTCGTGCCACATCAATGCGATGACGCCAAAGAACACCGCCGCCGCGCCAAAGACCATCCGTCCATACAGCGCCGTTTTCATATACAAAGGGCACGGGACGTCACTCCCGGCCCAACTCCTTCTTCATAAACACCGTCGCCTGCGGATTCTCGTTATACCGCTCGCAATCCGCATACCCGTGCCGCGCGTAGAAGCGGATCGCCGTCTTCAAATCATCCTTTGAGTCGAGATAAATCGCCCCATACCCCCACTCCCGCGCATACGCCTCCAGAGCCTCCAGCAGCCGCTCCGCAACCCCTTGCCCACGATACTCCGGCTTCACATACAGCCGCTTCACCTCACCGCACCCGGCCATCTCCTCCAGCGGACGCAGCGCGATGCATCCCACCACCACCCCGCCCTCCCGAGCCAGCCATATCCCCGCTCCCGGCCCAAAATACTTCTTCCGGAACTCCGCCGCATCCTCCCGAACCACCACCTCCACCGCCTCGTAATACTCCGCAACGATGGCATAGGCTTCCGCCGCCTGATCTGGTTTCGCCCGTTCAACACGAATCACAATCATGCTCCTGCACCCACCCGTCACCGCTCCCCACGGGAGCTGCCACAAATGGTTTTCCTACCGTTGCGCGAAGCGCGTGTGCCCGTGCGGCCAGCTCCGCGACCAACGGGAGCGACCACGCGAAGCGTGTGCCCGGGACGGCTAGTCCCTTGCGCGTTCGATCGCCCTCACCACCGCCCGCGACTTGTTCACGCTCTCCTCATACTCTCGCGCCGGAACCGAATCCGCGACAATCCCCGCGCCTGCCTGGATGTATCCCTGCTTGCCGCGCATCAGCAGCGTGCGGATCGCAATGCACGACGTCAGGTTCCCCGAGAAGTCCGCAAACAGCACGCTCCCGCCGTAGATCCCCCGCCGCGTCGGCTCCAGTTCCTCAATAATCTCCATCGCGCGAATCTTCGGAGCACCGCTCAGCGTCCCCGCAGGAAAGCACGCCCGGAACGCATCCACCGCCGTCAGCCCCTCGCGCAGTTTGCCTTCAATTGCGCTCACCAGGTGCATCACATGCGAGTACCGCTCGATGAACATCAGCTCCTTCACCTTCACCGATCCGAACTCGCTCACCCGCCCCACATCGTTCCGCCCCAGGTCCACCAGCATCACGTGCTCCGCGCGCTCCTTCTCGTCGTGCATCAGCCGGTCCGCAAGCCGCTCGTCTTCCTCTTCGCTCGCGCCTCGCGGTTGCGTCCCCGCAATCGGGCGATACTCCACCTTCCGTCCCTGCACCCTCACTAACAACTCCGGCGACGACCCCACAATATGCGTGTCCGACGCCTTCTCCAGTCCAAACCGCAAAAAGTACAAATACGGTGACGGATTCACAATCCGCAGCGCCCGGTAAACCTCAAACGGATCCACCTCAGGCCGCACATCGAAACGCTGCGACACCACCACCTGAAACACATCGCCCGCCGCAATGTACTCCTTGGCGCGCTCCACTGCCCGCTCAAAGTCCCTGCGCTTCATCTGCGGCTCAACCTTCAGCTTGCCTGCCGGTTTCTTCCGCTTCGCCTTGGGCAACGGACGCGCCAGCCGCCGCTCCATCTTCGCCAGCCGCTTCACCGCATCTTCATACGCCGCCTGCGGCTTCTGCTTACGCACATCGGCGGTCACCATCAGCAGAATCTCTTTCTTCACATGGTCAAACGCCAGCACTTCGTCAAAAAACATCAGGCACGCATCCGGAAGCCCCAGGTCATCCTCCGTCTCATCCGGCAGCCGCTCAATCTGCCGCACCACGTCATACGCAAAAAATCCCACCGCGCCAGCCGTAAACGGAGGCAGCCCGCTCACCCGCGCCGGAACATGCCCCTCAATCGCCTCCTTCCACAGCGCGAAGATGTCGCCCTCACTCCGCCGCGTCTTCCCCTGCTCAGTGATCTCAATCTGCGTCCCGCGCGCCACAATCCGCTTATACGGCTGCACGCCGATGAACGTGTACCGTCCCACATTCTCGCCGCCTTCCACCGACTCCAATATGAAGCACTCCGGCTCATCCGCCGCCAGCCGCAGAAATGCCGTCACCGGCGTCTCCACATCCGCAGTCAGCCGTCGATACACGGGAACCAGGGTGTGCGTCCGCGCCAGTTTCAAAAACTCGGCGCGCGCCGGAAGCGCATTCGTCTCAACTCGCATA
>JASHUR010000367.1 GCA_030039895.1 Acidobacteriaceae bacterium
CAGACCATCTCGCAGATCTACCACGTGGCGACCGACGATATGTATCCCTACCACATCATGGGGGCGCAACAGGATACCGGCGCGGTGATGATCAGCAGCCGAGGCAACTGGGGCCAAGTCGACTTCACCGACTGGAGCCCGGTACCTTCTTCCGAGTTTGGTTACGTCACACCCGATCCCCGGAACCCCAACATCCTTTACGCTGTCGGCTATGGACCGGGCGGCGGCGGGAACGGCCTGGTCAAAATCAATATGGCGAACGGACAGTGGGAGAACGTCGCGCCTGATTTCGGGGTGAATGAGCACAAGTACCATGCTGCCCGCGAGGTCCCGAGGAAGTTCGACGAGGTCTTTGATCCCGGCGCTCTCTACCTCGCCTACCAGTGCCTGCTCGTCTCGCACGACGGAGCGCACTCGTGGAGCGTCGCGAGCCCTGACCTGACCACGGCAACGGGTCAGCCTCAACTGGCCTGCGGTGCAGAACCGCCGAAGCCGAAGGCCAAGCCTGTGGGCAAGACGGCGGTCTCCACTGCCGCGTCAGGCGCGCCCAAGCAGGCCGGTGCTGAGTCCAAGGCGGCGGCCAAAACGGCAGGTGGAATAACGATCCCGAAGCGTCCTCCTGCAATCGTGGATTTCTCCATTTCCAGGGTCAAGCCGGGTGTGATCTGGACGGTAAGCAGCAACGGGCAGATCTACAAGACGATGGACCATGGCAAGACGTGGACCAACGTCACCAACATTGCGGACGTGCCGGCGAATGCGAACTTCAACACCATCGATGCAGGCGATAACGTCAACACCGCTTTTGTCTCTGCCCGCATCGGCGGCGGGTTCCTGCAGAACGTACCCAAAACCGAAGACGCCGACGTGCCGCTCATCTGGCGCACAGAGGATGGCGGTAAGACCTGGACGAAGATCGTCAATGGCCTGCCCAGCGATGAGCGCACTGGAAGCTGGGTGAACAGTATACGCGTGGACCCGAAGCAGCCCGGCCTGCTGTTCGCCGGAACCGAGACGACTGTCTACGTCAGCTTCAACAATGGAGATCACTGGCAGTCGCTGCAGCAGAACCTGCCCAGCACCTCGATCCGCGATCTGGATATCCACACTGCGGATCACCAGAACGATCTGGTGATCTGCACTTACGGGCGCGGCTTCTGGGTCCTCGACGACATCACGCCACTGCGCCAGATCGCAGCCGACGCCGAGAAAATCAGCTCCTCGCCTGTTTATTTTTTCCAGCCCGAGGACGCGATTCGTGCCCGCAAGAACAGCAACTGGGACCAGCCCTTCTCGATTGAAGTGCCATATGCGAAGAACCCGCCGTATGGGGCGATCCTGGATTATTACCTGAGCCAGAAGCCGACCGGGCCAATCCAGATCGAAGTCTTCGATGCGGAGGGCCATCTGGTCCGCACGATGTCGAGCACGCTCCCACCTCCAATCAAGGGGCAGTTGTTTCCGCGCTACTGGCTGGCTAGTCCCGAGTCGCGGGCGCTCAGCACCGATGTGGGCCTGAATCGCGTTAACTGGGACTTGCGCTTTGACGACCCTCCGGCCCTGGAGCACGATCTGGAAAACCAGATGAACACGGTTGTGGACGAAACCGATCCCGGGCCACATGGGCCGCAGGTAATTCCGGGAGTTTATACGCTGAAGCTCACGGTAGACGGGAAGGTGTACACCCGCAAAGTAACGGTTGTGAACGATCCGCGAGCCGGCCAGAGTCCCGCGCTGATGGCCAACCTGCGCAGCCAGTACAAGCTCACGATGCTCTCGTATCACGGCATGAAGCAGAGCTACGAAGGGCACGCGGAGGTGGAGGCCGTCCAGAGCCAGCTTGCAAAGCTGATGAACCAGAAGCTCCCGCCCGATGTGGCCGCGCAAGCGAAGGATCTCGACGCAACGCTGAAGAAGCTTGGCGGTGTGCAGCTGTCCGGCCCCGCTGCCTTCCTGGCGCGCATTAGCGGCCCTCCCAAGCCCGATGCGCTCAAGTCCTTCCGGACCCTGAACAACGACTACAACACGATGGTGAGCATGATGCAGGTTGGCATGGACATGGCGCCCACACCGACGCAGATTGCCACCTGGGAGAACAACTGCAAGAGCTACAACCACACCGTAACCGCATGGAAGGATGCGCAGCAGCAAATTACGGACTTCAATTCGGTGCTGACCAAGAACCAACTGCACGAACTCAGCGTGGTTCCCACGAAGCTCACCGATGACACGTGTAGCTTTACCGCGAGATAAGAAGGAGCGCAGGAGCGCGGTGTCGCCATCGATCGGGGCACCGGCGTGGAGGTCAGTTTCTCATGACAAAGAACAAGGCAGTCAGGATCGGTCTCTTGCGCGAGAGCGAAGTGGAGGAGGCGGCTCGCATTGTGCGGCTGGCCTTCGGAACCTTTCTCGGTTTACCCGAACCCACGCAGTTTATGGGCGACCGAGACTTGATGACGCCGCGATGGCGGGCCCGGAACACGAAGGTCCTCGCAGCGCGCATCGATGGGCGGCTGGTCGGATCGAATGTCATCACCCGCTGGGGTTCGTTTGGATTCTTCGGGCCGCTGACAGTGCTGCCGGAGTTCTGGGACCATGGCGTGGCGCAGCGGCTATTGGAAGACACCGTGAAGGTGCTCGATGGCTGGAAACTGCGGCAAAGCGGCCTGTTCACCTTTGCGCAAAGCGCCAAGCACGTGGGCCTTTACAACAAATTCGGCTTTTGGCCCGGATACCTGACGGCACTGATGCACTACGCGCCGGCGACGAGCGCACTCGCCCCGAACGGCAGCACACCGGTCCTATTGTCGAGTGTGAAAAAGAGCCAGCGCGAAGAAGCGATCCGTGGTTGCGCGCGGCTGACGAACCGGGTGGACAAGGGCCTTGATCTGAGTGATGAGATTCGTGCTGTGCTGGCCCAGGGCGTAGGCGAAGTGGTGATGATCGAGTCGCGATCGAAGCTCGACGGATTTGCGGTGTGCATGATCGGCCCCGGATCGGAAGGGGGCGCGAAGACCTGCTATGTGAAGTTCGGCGTAGTGCGCGGGGGTGACGGAGCCGATGCCCGTTTCGATCGGCTTCTCGACGCAATCGACGGCTTCGCTGTATCCCGCGGAGCCGATGTAGAGGCGGGTGTGAACCTGGCCCGGAGAGCCGCGTACACTCGCATGCGCGCCCACGGCTACAAGACCATGATTCAGGGCGTCGCTATGCACCGGCCACACGGCGATGGGTTCAACCGCGCCGACGTATACGTGATGGATGACTGGCGGTGAGAGCAGCGAATCCCTATGCGCGGAGATTTGCTCGCTGCGATGATACCGCCTTCGTGTCTCGATTCTCCGTTCGTATCTGTATGTCTATCGGCTGTTTCGCGTCGAATAGTGTGCCTGTCTTGCTTCTTCGCTCGCTAGAAAGAACTCCTTGTCTTCGACGCGGATGATTCCCCGATCTTTGAGGCGTTTGACGGCACGATTCAAGTCTTGCTTAATCCGTGACCCAAGCCTTGAGTATCCGAGTTCCTGTCTAGCGAAGGTGTACACCATGTTTTCAGACCAGAGCCCTGATTTTAATGCTTCTATGATGCTTAATTCGTAATTGTCTTTAAGGAGGATTGTTTGCGGAGGCAGGGCAGGATCGATGGAATTATCTGGAATAGCACTTCCTTCCTCTGGCTCGCTTGGCCGAAGCCTGTCCAATATTCGTTCAATGGATTGACTTCGATTTTCGCGCCAGCTTCTGTATGGTATGCGCAACACTTCCCATCCGGCTCTTTCCAGGACTTCTTGCCGATAAATGTCTTCTGCCTTTAATTGGCCATGCTCGTCGAGATGATAGAGTTCACCATCGCATTCTATCGCCAAGCGTTTGCCATTCAGCTCAGCAACCAGATCGATGAAATATCCGCAGCTTGGATATTGAGAGAATACTTTGACGTTCTTTTCTCTTAACGCAGTCAAGACCTCTGCTTCAAAGAGAGATTGGCACTTTTCCTCTTCGGGGCGCGATTCCTGATTGCTGTGGATGCGTTCACTTTCTTGGGCGCAGTAGGTGAGCCAGTCACGAATTTTCCCCGTTCCGCTTGCCGTGCTGAATTCCTCAATATCGGCAGAGTAGAAGATGTGCATTTCATCTCGCGCGCGTGTAAAGGCCACATTCAACATCCCTTGAATGTGTTCCCTTTCTGCCTGCCGCGCTGAAAGCTGTGCGCGAGTCATGCCCTTAGCATCGAATGAAAGAGAATAGAGGATCACGTCGCGCTCGTCGCCTTGGAAGCCGTCTGGATTTACGACGACCAACTGGTGTTCAAGGCGATCTTCTTCGGAGATGTGCTCGGAAACGAGGTCGCTTACCAGTCGAACCTGTTGTTCAAACAGACAGATTACGCCAAAACTTGCATTGGAATATCCGGGGTTCTGAACCATTTCTGCGAGCCACATGACCAGTGCTTCGGCCTCCAACGCATTCTCTTGTGTATTTGGCTCGACTTCACCCTCGACCCGATGGAGGACTATAGGCGCTGAGTCTGGGTCCCCATAGCGTTTGTCATCAGGGCCCCTCATTAGGCGCAGTCGATCGCCGTACCAAGTGTGATTCGAGAATTGAATAATCGATGGTAGGGACCTGTAATGTTCATCAAGAAATGCCTCTTCATCCATGCGAATTGAGGCGAGTTGCAGGAGGTCGCTTGATGTTGGATTCAGAAAGGCACCCAAGCCAAAGCGCCCCAAGTTATTTTGGGTCCAGGCTTGAGCAGCCACCTGATTTGCTGTGAATGCGAATCGTTGTGCTTGCATCTGCTTTGAGTCGCCGGCTATCACTGCCTTTTTTGCACGGTACAGCACAGGAGTCATCGACGGCAGGTCGCATTGCGATGCTTCATCAATAATTACGACATCGAACAAGCCGGCCTGACATGGGAAAAGTCTGGCAACGTCGTCGGGTGTCATGATCCAGCATGGCAAGATATTGAGTAGCATTAAGCAACGGTCAGGCTGCTCTTTTAGCTTGTCAAATACACTGTAATTCCGATAATTCTTTT
>JASHUR010000368.1 GCA_030039895.1 Acidobacteriaceae bacterium
GCTTGGGGCAGTCCTTCACCATCAGGATCTTGCCGTCGCGCTCGATAATCTGCGCCTTGATCTCGCCCACTTTCTCGTTGAGCAGAATCTCGTGGGGAAGCTTTCCGTCCAGAATCTGCTGGCGGATCTCAGGGACGCACTTGGGACAAAGCGAGTCCGTGGTACGCGGCCAGCCGAGGGGCGGCTTTTCCTTCTGGTACGACTTGAGCAGGGGCTTGTCCGACCACTTGGGGGTAAAGGATGGATTCGGCCGAATGCTGTTCAGCTTCTCGAAGACGGACCACGTGCCTGCGGCTGCGAGGGTCACTGCCCGTTCAGCATATTTGACGGCTTTAGACATAATCTAAATCTCCTCTTGCTCGTCGTCTGCCTGTTTCAGGCAGCTAAATTTTGTGAAGCGTAAATCTTCGCAAGTGGCATACTTGCCGATCGGCAAACTCGCTCGATCAGAAGTATTTACCCAATTATGAGAATAGCCTCAGAAATCGGATACATGAATCAGTTGAGGCCGAATGGTGAAAATCGGCATCCGGGTGGTAAATGCTGCTCCCGAATGGGAGTTACGCCTGTGGCGGTCATGCTCCCGATCCTCCGCCGCTGCCGTCCAACGAACCACAGAAGCAAACCAATCTTCTGGATGAGGCGCCGCCCCGAAGACTATCTCTTCATTAGTATGTAAAAGGAGGATTACTGAGCCCGGATGCGTTTTTCCTATCGTTCAATTTTTTACGCTAGCCTTGCTCTTTTTTTCTTTGCCGGCTGCACCTTGCCCGCCATTGCGCAGAAGAGCTTCCTCAAAAGCAGCGAAGCATCAGTAGGTGTGATCGGCGAATTCACGTCGAATGTAAGCGGCAACGGCATCACGCTCGATACAACCAAGGCGGCGGGCGGGCAAGCGTCGTTCCGCCACAGCTACCATTGGTGGCTGGGCTTTGAGGGCAGCTACAACTACACCCGGTACAACGAGTACTACTCAAGCAAGCCGTATTCGATCCAGCACAACACGCACGAGATGGCGGCGGATTATCTGGTGACGACACCGGTCAGTCCCTTCGGCTTTAAGCCCTATGCAGAGGGAGGCCTGAGCGTCATTGTTTTCTCGCCCTCGCTCAACGGTGGGCAGAATGTCGCATGGCAGGGCGAGCCGGGAGTCAACTTTGGGGCGGGATTTGATCATCCGCTGCTGACTCCATACTTTGGAATCAGGATTGGATACCGTGGCGTGTACTACAAGGCTCCGGATTTCAACTTAACCACATTGAAGACAGGAGCATCCCGCCTGACGTCGGAGCCGCTGGCGGGATTCTATGTGCGCTTCTAAATGATTGAAGGCAGAACCAACTTTTCGAGCTGACCCGCTCGCCCCACAGGTAACTGCAAAGGCACGGGTCAACATCCTTTCATTGATTCCGCATCTAACGCTGCCGATACTGACCGTATGGCAAATCAGGTAAACGAAGACCTGAAAGACTTTGGTCGCAGAGTCGAAGCGAAGTTCAACCAGGCCGCCCCTCGCATTGAGGAAGAGGTCAAGAAGGTCATTGCCTATTTGAACGACGAAGTGGTGCCCGAGGTACGCCAGAACTCCTCAAAGGCGCTGCGAGCGGCAGCGGAGCAACTTGCAAAGCTGGCCGAGCACCTTGACCGCAATGCTGGAGAGCGCCGGTAATGCGTCGTACCGGGTGGATTTTCGCGCTCGCTGCGTCACTGCTGCTCGCGGTCACCGGCTGCGGACACCGCGCAAAGGTGGCGTATGCTCCGGCTCCGCCAATTGCAGCGCCGAACAACTATCCGCCGTCGACTGGTTCCCCTGACTCGGGCTCTGAAGAATCACATCGGGGCCAGCCGATTTTCTCCGAGGTAGGCATTGCAAGCTGGTATGGGCCGCCGTATAACAACCACCGCGGCGCGAATGGAAGAATCTATGACGAGAACGCGATTACGGCAGCGCACCGCACGCTGCCCATGGGCTCGCTGATTCGCGTGACCGATCTTGAAACGGGCCGGTCGGCGATGATGCGCGTTACAGACCGCGGGCCGTTTGTGCCGGGGCGCATTCTTGATGTCTCAGTCGGCGCGGCGAAGGCACTCGGCATGTACAGGTCGGGCATAGCGCGCGTGCGCATTGATGTCTACGAGACGCCAGAGCCGATCGATGCCGGCGGGCGATGGTGCGTGCAGATCGGGGCCTTCCGTCACTCAGGGTCGGCAAAGAAACTCGAGCAGCATCTTGCTCGCAAGTATGAGTCCGCCAGCGTGATCGAATTCCAAGGCCCGACAGGATATTGGGTGAGGATTCGCCCCGAAAACGGGAATCACAGCCGTGCGGTCGAGATTGCAAAAAATCTGCGGCCCGAAGAAGGCGAAGCCTACCTGGTCCGGCTCGACTGATCACTGCGTCTATCAGGGACGTACCCTTAAGAATGGCGCCTGTTCTGCCACAGTTGAAGCGTAAGCGGAAGGTTTCCGAACGTTCGGCGCGAACGTACTATGTTGCAAAGAATGGAATAACGGAAAGTAGCGAGTTGACACAGAATTCACGGAGCCGATTGGTGGGTTTTGCGCTAATGTATTCGCAGGCAGTCCTGGCAGAAGACGGAGGCCGGGAAGTGCCGGAGCGTGATTTATGACCTGGGATGTGTCATTTAGTTGTGATATCTGCGGGAAGAAGAAAGCCGAGGCAAACCACTGGTGGATGGCGATGCTGGGCGATGTTCCCTGCTTTGACGAGGGCCAGCCGGGCCAGCGGTTCACACTGCTGCCCTGGAACGCTGCTGAGAGCCGCAGCCAAGACATGTACCATTTGTGCGGTCAGGGCTGTGCAATGCAGGCGATGGAACGCTTTATGACAACAGGCGCCATCAGCGCCGAACAAGAGGATACGCAAACCGCGTACCGCTGAGAGATTTATGCATCGAAGAGCCCGGGTTCGCTCGCCTTTCTGGCGCGCTTGATTGCCGGGTTCTTCTCCACTTTCTGCCCTGATCTGACCGGCTGAGACAACAGCCCAAGAATCTCCTGCAGCTCACTGCGCAGTTTGAGCAGCTGCTTGTCAGCAGACGCTTGGCTGTTGGCGCGCTTCAAAGGAAGTTGCGCCTGCGGGGTCTTCTTCGCTTCACGGCTCTCTACGGTGAAAACCTGACGCGCGCCGGCAATGGTGTAGCCATCCGCATAAAGCAGCTGCTTGATGCGCAGGGCCAGCTCCACGTCGCGCCGGCGATAGAGTCTTTGTCCGGTGCCGCTTTTGTTGGGCTTGAGTTGCGGAAACTCCGTTTCCCAGAAGCGCAAAACGTAAGCTTCGACTCCGCAGAGTTTGGCCACGTCGCCAATGCGAAAGTAGAGCTTGTCGGGAATCGTGGTGTCAGCAACGGACGCGTGAGACATGGGGGAAAGTATCTTGCCGGTTTTTGAGGACGATTGTTTTGTCATTCGGACCTGGTGCACGCGCAGGCGTGGCCCCTCATCCACCTAATCTGCGCCAATAACCGCAAGTATAGGCCACTCGGGCAGTGGATGGAATCAAAACCGTGGAACGAATGATCCGAGGTTCGCGTATGCTCTTCGGGAGAGTCTCCTGAAGGAGTGGTGCACCATGAAAAAGACACTCGCCCTGCTCGCCGCGTGCTGCCTGTTGCTGGCGGCAGGCTGCCGTGTGCAGGTCAATAAGAACTCCAATGGAAATGAGAAGAATGTAAAGATCGACACTCCGTTCGGCGGCCTCCATGTTCGCTCCGGAAACACCACCGCCGCCGATGTCGGCCTGCCTGTGTATCCGGGAGCAACGATTGCGCCCGATCGCGATGGGGACAAGTCGGCCAATGTGCACATGGGCTTCGGCGAGTTCCAGTTGACCGTAAAGGTGGTCAACTACCAGAGCTCGGATTCGCAGGACAAGGTGCTTGCCTTTTACCAGAAGGCGCTGGGACGGTACGGCGATGTGATCCGCTGCAAAGACAATCAGCCCGTGGGCACACCCGCGGTCACGCAGGAGGGCCTGACCTGCTCGGGCGGCGACCATCACTCGCATGTTCAGGTCTCGGGCAACATAAGCCTGAAGGCCGGCTCACGGCATCATCAGCATATGGTGGCCATCGAGGACAAGAGCGGCCCTGGAACGCGCTTTGCGCTGATCGAACTGGAACTGCCGGAGTCGGCGGATAACCAGTCGTCGAAGAGCGAATAGAGACTGGTTGGAGTCCGCGAGAGCGAACTTGTAGATAGCGGCAAAAAGAGCGATGTAGCTATGGTCCGCGCCCGGCTTATACACTCTTGCCGGGTTCGTGGGCTTCGGAGTCTTCCTTTGGGAGTGCGTTGTTCTGCGCGGTAGAAGCGTCCGACGTGCTGCGGGAGCCGCTCACGATGAGTCCGATGACGACCAGAAGCGATACGGCCAGCAGGCTGTACTCTATGATCTTCAGCATCGGTCCTCCTTTGCTGCTTATGCTTCTTACTTCGGCTTTCCCGCAAAATTTCTTAAGCCTCGCAGATCATCGCCGCCAGCAGGGCGGTTCTGGGGGCGAGATGCTTCAACTCGACCGACTCTTGCAGAGCATGTGCCCCTTCGCCGACTGCCCCCATTCCATCAAGCGTAGGAACACCAAGCGCCGAGGTGAAGTTGCCGTCTGAGCCGCCGCCGGTTGAGGCCTCCTTCAGGTCCAGTCCCATAGCCGCGGCCACTTCGGCTGCCCGTTGATATAGTGCCGCTGTCCCCCGGGTTCGTTCCATCGGCGGGCGATTGATTCCACCCTCCATCTTCAAGACGCACCGCTTGTCCTTAACGCGCAGGTTTCTGAGCCACCGGTCGAGCGCGGGAAAGTCTGCCACGCGCGGGAAGCGAACATCCACCTCAGCCCAGGCCTCGGCTGCTACCACGTTAGACCGCGTTCCGCCCTGAATGGTTCCGACGTTTACTGTGATGCCGCGCCTGAGGTTGGTGCAGCCCTCGATGACAGCGACCTGACGGGCCAGTTCGGCGATGGCGGAGTGGCCCTGCTCGAAGTTGACTCCGCTGTGCGCTGCGACACCGGCGACATGCACGCGATAGTTGGCGATGCCTTTGCGCGCGGTCTTGTATGCACCCTCGATGCCCTGCGCCGGCTCGAGCACAAAGACGGATTCGCAACGACGAGCGATCTTCTCCGTGATGGCGCGTGAGGCGTGGCTGCCGGTTTCCTCATCACCGACGAGGAGCAGGGTGACTGGGCGGGTTTGCAGGCCCTCGGCTCGAAGAAGGTCGAGCGCAGCGAGCGCCATGGCCACACCGGCCTTCATGTCGAGCACGCCGGGCCCCCACGCGCAGCCCTTGTGAATGCGGAAGGGCATAGTGGCAAGCGTGCCCAATGGCCAGACGGTATCGAGATGACCGAGAAGCAGAATGGGCTTACTCGCGCGGCGGCGGGTGCGTGAGGGAGTGTCGAAGCGGGCCTCAAGAACATCTCCAGTGGTGCGTTGGCGATGCCGCCGGATTTGCGCGCCAAGCGCGGCGGCGGCCTCCGCAGTGAGGTCAACGCAGCGGTCGACGGCAGCTTTGTCGTCGCTGGGGGACTCAAGTTCGACAAGGACCCGGAGCAGGCTAAGCAGGCTCTTTTCCCGGCTCCGAGCGCCTTTGAGCAAATTTATCGGGCTGTAACTTGTTGATTTGTCATTCATTCCTAGGCCTGCTGCTCCGGCAATGGTCTTGCACCATAAATGTGTACTCTGCGTTGCGAAACTGTGGCAAATCTACCACAGCGAAACTTCCTCCGCTGCAAGTAGTCTATGCCTTCGTGCACTGCCCGGCACGAGGACCCTGGATTTGAGTGAACCATCGTATTTTGAGCACACAATAGCGGACGCCGCCTGCTTTGACGGGATAGGACTTCATAGCGGCGTACCTGTCTCGATGCGGCTGCTGCCTGCTCCCGCCGGATGCGGAATTGTCTTCCGCCGCACTGATCTCGACAACTTTGAGATTCCCGCTACCGGACGCAACGTGGCCAAGGTGAGCTATGCCACCAGCCTGATGCGTAAGGGCGTACTGATCCAGACGACGGAGCACCTGCTGTCGGCGCTGATCGGGCTGGGCGTGGACAACGTGATTGTCGAGATCGACAACCTGGAGTTGCCCATTCTGGACGGTAGCGCGCTGCCCTATGTCGAAGCCTTCCGCACGATCGGGCTGAAGACGCAGCGGAGAAGGCGCGAGTACCTGCGCATTCTGAAGAGCCTTGAGGTGCGCGAGGGCGGCAAGTTCATTGGCGTGTATCCGGGCGATGGATACAGGGTTTCTTACAAGATCGACTTTCCGACGCCGATCGGCAAGCAGGGCTTTGTAGTGGACCTGGCAGCGCACGGCTATGCCGAGCAGATCGCTCCGGCGCGGACCTTCGGCTTTAAGGAAGACGAACAGATGCTGCGTAACATGGGGCTGATCCGCGGCGTGTCCGAGCAGAGCGCGATCATCCTGAACCGGCAGCGAGTGCTGAACGGGCCACTGCGTTTCGACGACGAGTTCGTGCGGCACAAAGTGCTTGACCTGATCGGCGATCTGGCGCTGGCGGGACACCATATTCTGGGCCATGTTGTGGCCGAACGCGCGGGACACGCGATGCACACGGCGCTGGTTTCCCGGCTGCTGCAGGACCGCACGGCCTGGGAGCTGACGACGCTGGGTCCCGAGAGGGTGCGGACGCGGGCCAAGACTCCGGCGCGGGAACCCTTGCTGGCGACGGCGTGAGCAGGTCCCGGCCTAGGGGCTATAGGTCTGGGCTGCGATGTAGTTGGCCGAGCAGAGCTGGCGGGGATCGATCCTTTGATCCGGTAGCATACTCTAAATTATTGACTCTATTGAAATACCGGCTTTTAAAACCGGAGCTATGTTGTTGATTCCGGCGATTCCGGGCGTATGTTTCTGAAAAGAGGCGATTTTGCTCATAAATGCCCGCAAGTTCAAGATTCCGGGGATCTTTGCGGTAAGTTAAAGGATCGAAATCCTTTAGATTGACCATTTACGGCCCAGGTTTCTGCTGCTTGCGGGGAAATCGGCCGGTCCGCGGCGGAGCTGAATTTATATCCTCCTTATTTTCAGTATAGCGATTCAGAAGAGCTCAAAATGCATTTCAGGCGAAGCTTTAAGTGGTGCGTTTTGAGCGGCTTGAGCGGAATTTTGTGCGAGAGGGGCTTGACAGGATTCTGGGGCGCGGCGGTCAGCGTTCCTTTTCGGCGTCTGCGGCAAGAGAGAGTGTGTTGGAGTCCCAGTCGTCGGCCTTGAGGTCGCGGGCGGCTGATTCGAGGGGCTGGGTTTCGGGGAGTTCGTCCTGCCCAATGCCGAGCTCATGCAGCCGGCGGGCGAGGGTGAAAACGCTGCCTTTGCCTTCGACGCATCCGATGAGGCTGTTGTATTGGCGGACGGCGCTGTCGAGGGCCTTGCCCATTTTGCCGAAGTAATCCTGCGCAGTGGCCAGCTTGTCGTAGAGCTTCTGTCCGGTCTCGCGAATGGCGATGGCGTGACGGGTAATGTCCATTTGCTGCCAGCCGTAGGCAACGGCCTTGAGCAGGGCGATGAGGGTGGTGGGCGTGGCGAGGATGACGTTGGAATTGCTGCCGTACTCGATGAGGCCGGGATCCTTTTCAAGCGCGGCGCTGAAGAGGACTTCGCTGGGAAGGAAGCAGACGACGAAGTCCGGGCTGTCCTGAAACTGCTTCCAGTAGGCCTTCGCGGAGAGCCGGGAGAGATGGTCCCGGACGCGCGCTGCGTGCGCGAGCATCAATTTTTCCCTTTGCGATTCATCTTCCGTATCCATTGCATCGAGAAATGTGTCGAATGGGGTTTTGGCATCGATGATGATGGTGCGGCCGTTGGGCAGGTGGACGACGCAGTCGGGCCGGATAGAGTCGCCCTCACTCGATCTCGCAACAAAGACTTCGGTGTCGAAGGATGCGTGTTCGACCATGCCGGCGAACTCAACGCAACGCTTCAACTGGAGCTCGCCCCAGTTGCCGCGGGCCTTGGGCGCGCGCAGGGCCTGAATGAGTTGTGTAGTTTCTCTGCGTAAGTTTTCATGCGTTTGCTTAATATTGCCGATTTCAGTCAGGACGGTTTGATAAGCACCTTCGCGCTTCGTCTCAAGATCCTTGGTTGCGGTTTGCAGGTCGTT
>JASHUR010000369.1 GCA_030039895.1 Acidobacteriaceae bacterium
CGACCGCCGCAACACCGAGTCCGCCGCCCTCAACCAGATCCTCGCCCAGCTCGACCAGCCGCAGTTCCTCAACTCCCGCTGCCTCGTCATCGACGGAGACGGCTGGCACCGCGGTGTGATCGGCATCCTCGCCTCGCGCGTCGTCGACCGTACCGGCAAGCCCGCGCTCGTCCTCGCGCACGAAGACGGAGAAGCCCACGGCTCCGGCCGCTCCATCCCCGCCTTCCATCTGCTCAACGCCATCGAGAGCTGCCGCGACCTCTTCACCCGCTTCGGAGGCCACGCTCACGCCGCCGGTTTCTCCCTGCCCTCGGCCCGCGTACCCGAGCTGCGCCAGCGCCTCGCCGACTTCGCCGCCATCCACCTCAGCGATGAAGACCTCGGCGCACCGCTCGAATATGACGCGCCGCTCCCCCTCGAATCCGTCGACGAATCCCTCTACGCCTGGCTCAAAAAACTTGAGCCCTGCGGCATGGACAACGAAGAACCCGTCTTCCTCGCCGAAAACATCCGCATCGCCGCCGCCCCGCGCATCATGAAGGAGAAGCATATCCGCCTCCAGCTCGCCCTCGACCGCGGCGCGCGCACCATCTCCGGTGCCCCCGCGGACAGGTCTTCGTCCGCGGGGTGTATCTCGTCAGTCGGCTGGAACCTCGCCGAAACCGTCGCCGCCCTCAACCTCCAGCAGGACTCCCGCATCGACCTCCTCTATAAGGTCCGCCATAACGACCACCCCACCTACGGCGGAATCGAACTCGAAATCCTCGCCCTCCGTTCCGCAAAGTCATAGGAAGATCTGGCGAAGAGCACCAAATAAGGAATCGCAACGGTGCTATAATTGGTGCACAGGAGTGGAGCATGAGAGCAACCGTATCGCTCGACGACGATCTGCTGAAGATGGCATTCGAATATACCGGCCTGACAGAAAGAGCGGAATTGCTACGCGAAGCGCTGAAGGCGCTCATCGCCCGAGAGGCGGGACGCAGGCTGCTGGCGCTCGCCGGAACCGCGCCCGGAATCAAGAGCGTGCGCAGGCTTCGCCCGGCTTCACGGTAAACAAGCCGTGGTCCTCGCCGACACTTCCATCTGGATCGAATTGTTTCGCCGTGGCCGCTTCAAAGCGGAATTGGAGCGCCTCATCGATACCGACCAGCTCTGCATCCATCCGTTCGTCGTAGCGGAGCTGGCCTGCGGATATCTGCCGGACCGCCGAAACACACTGGTCTATCTCGGCAACCTCAACCAGGTTCATCCCGTCCGCCTCGCCGATGTGCGTCTGATGATCGAAGCGCGGGGCCTGGCCTCGAAAGGAATCGGGCTGACCGATGCGCACCTGATCGCCTCCTGCCTGGCAACGCGGGGAACGCAGATCTGGACGATCGACGGCCCTCTCCGGCGAGTCACCGAATCGCTCGGCATTCACGCCACGCCTCCTTTCTGATTCGCCCGCTCGTCGCGAAGACCGAATGTCTGCATCGGCCGGGTGCCCCATAACCTGCCCTGAGCTTGCGAAGGGTCTCGAAGAGATGTGGGTCGGGCTGCATGAGCCACAGCCCAAGATTCCAATTGCCAATCACCACCTTAGCTGCTATTCGTGAAGTGCTGCCCCCAGAAGGACAATTCATGAGACGGCTCCTGCTCTTTGTGTTGTTTGCCTCGCTCTGCGTCTCGGCTGCTCTCGCGCAGAACCCCGCATCCACCGCGCCCCAGATAAACATCACCCTCGGCCACTCCATCGTCGCCATCGATGGCCCTTGGCGTTTCCACATCGGCGACAATCCGCAGTGGTCCAACCCCACCTTTGACGACTCCGCATGGGAAACCACCAACGTCGGCACACCCGCCGACTCCTATGATCCGAATATGGGCGTCGGCGGCTTCGTACCCGGCTGGACAGCCAAGGGCCATCCCGGCTATTCCGGCTTCGCCTGGTATCGCATCCGCATCCATCTCACTGGCGCCGACGGTCCACTCTCTCTGCTTGCGCCCAGCGACGTGGACGACAGCTATCAGGTCTTCGTCAACGGCCGTCTTCTCGGCTCGTTCGGAAACTTCAATCGCCGCTTGCCTTCGATCTACGATACTCAGCCGCGAATGTTCCGGATCCCCGCCTCCGTCGCTCAAAACAGCCCCGGCGGCGCACTCAGCATCGCCTTCCGCTTCTACATGGCGCCGAGAGAGCTCCTACAGATCGATCCCGGCGGCATGCACAACCCGCCATACATTGGCTTTACCAGCGCCATTGTTCCCGTCTACCACGTTCAGTGGGAGAATGCGTTCCGCCCTACCGCCTCCCCGCTCGTCGAATTCTTCATATATCTGCTGTTCGCTCTGCTGTTTTTCATGCTCTACGCCTTCGATCGCTCCGAGCGCATTCTTCTGCTTCCCATCATTGCGTGCACACTCGCGTGCCTGTACATGCTCATCGTTGTACTCACTGACAACACCTCGCTGTTGACTGCGAGTCAATCGAACTACCTCGGAATACTCCTTGTTCCTTCGTTTCGCGCGCTCTGGGCACTTACCTGGTGGGCCTATTTCAGCTTGCTCGCGAGAGCGTGGATACGCAATGTGATCATTGTGGTTGCCGCGTTCAATGCGCTCAACGTTTTGCTCTTTCAGATATTCACTACCAGCGCCACCCATGTTTCGCATCTCTACTTCACTTCTTACATCGTTACTGCCGAAGTTCTCGAGACGGTATTCGTTGTCATCCTCGTCCTCATCGCA
>JASHUR010000370.1 GCA_030039895.1 Acidobacteriaceae bacterium
AGCCGCGGGATTGGGCCGGCGTATGAAGACAAGACGGCGCGGAACGGGCTGCGGGTGGTGGATTTGCTGAACCGGAATCTGCTGAAGACGCACATTGAAAATGCCTGCAAGGAAAAGAACACGATTGCCCATGCGCTGTTCGGGACCGAGCCGCTGGATCCGGCGCAGATGTATGAGGAGTATGCGAAGGCGGCGGAACAGGTGGCTCCGTTTGTGACGGACACGGCTGCGCTGCTGAACAAGGCGATCAGGGACGGCAAGCGAGTGATGTTTGAGGGCGCGCAGGGGACGATGCTGGACATCGACCACGGGACGTATCCGTTTGTGACGTCGTCGTCGGCAACGGCGGGCGGCGCAGTGACGGGCACGGGCGTGGGGCCGACGAACATCGGGACGGTGATCGGCGTGACGAAGGCATATGTGACGCGGGTGGGCGAAGGGCCGTTTCCGACGGAGCTGCATGATGAGTCGGGTGAGCTGCTGCGGAAGCTGGGCAATGAGTTTGGGGCGGTGACGGGGCGTCCGCGGCGAACGGGATGGCTGGATTTGCCGCTGCTGCGGTATTCAAACCAGATCAACGGCACGGAGTGGCTGGTGGTGACGAAGATGGACGTGCTGGATGGGCTAGATGAGGTTCCGGTGTGCGTGGCCTATGAGATCAACGGTAAGCGCGTGGACACGATGCCGGCGGATGTGCGCGGGCTGGAGTCGATCAAGCCGGTGTATACCAAGCTAAAGGGCTGGAAGCAGTCAACGGTGGACGCAAAGGAGTTTGAAGACCTGCCGAAGGCTGCGCAGGAGTATCTGCGCTTTTTGGAGCAGGAGTCGGGCGCGAAGATCGGGATGGTTTCAACCGGGCCGGAGCGCGACCAGACGATGATGCTGCCGGAGTTTGCCGCGGAGCTGAGTTAAGCGCTATTTTAGGCATACCCCGAATCCCCCCGTACATCGCTGGGGCAATAATGAAGTGGAAAGAGGAGAGCGATGATCAGCTTTACCGTGCGGATGAGGTTCAAGCCGGAGGACCGAGAGGAGATTTTTAAGGCTCTGCAGGAGCTGACGGCAGCCTCGCGGCGGGAGCCGGGGTGCGTGACGTACGTTCCGCATGTGCTGGAGGATGATCCGGACACAGTGGTGATTTACGAGCAGTATGCGGATCAGGCGGCGCGGAATGCCCACGCGGCATCGGAGCATTTCAAACAATATGTGGTGGGCAACCTGTATCAGCGGATGCTGGACCGGCGGGTAGAGAACCTAAAGGCGCTTGCGTAGGAGCGTTGATACACGCATTTGTTGTGGCTGTGCCGTATGGTGCGCCGCCAATCCGATCCGTTTGATCAGCAGTTGATTGTGCTGGCGCTAACGGAAGTGACGCCAATCATCACGCCGGACGAGAAATTCCGACAGTATCGCGAGGTTCGGGTAAGCTGGTAGCAACGAGCGCTGCCTGAGGGGGAATATGTCTGACCGACCCCTCAAATTCGCAGCTCCGGCCATTCATTTTGACTCAGTGCTGAGGGGCAGGCTAGTATCCGGTACGCTGATGCGCAGAGATAAACAGGTAAGGCGGGTCCGCAGCTGGACGCTGGCGTGCACGATGCTGGCGGCTGCGCTGTGGTGGCTGCCGGTAAGTACTGCGTGGGCGCTGCCCCATCGAGATCACAGTGTTCGCAAGTATATTGAAACGCTGGAAATGCAATGGCGCGACGCTGAAGTGAACAACAATGTAAGCGAGATGGCCAAGCTGCTGGCGGACGATTACATCGGCATCAGCGCGAACGGAACGGTGGAGACGAAGTCGGAGACGCTGGATGCCCGCCGAGCCGGGACGGTGAAGATTCAGAGCCTGAATATCACTGATTTGAAGGTGCGGGTTTATGGGGACACGGCGGTTGTGACCTCAAAGGCGGCGCTGGTCGGGGAAAACGGACAGAGCGACATAAGCGGGAACTATCGCTACACGCGCGTGTACAACAGGCGGCTGGGGAGATGGAAGATTGTGAGCTTTGAGGCCAGCCGGATCCACGACGTGGACGCGCGGCGGAAGACGCGGAACAAGTAGCAGGGGAGGCCTGCAC
Organism: Acidobacteriaceae bacterium; assembly: GCA_030039895.1. Taxonomy (GTDB): domain Bacteria; phylum Acidobacteriota; class Terriglobia; order Terriglobales; family Acidobacteriaceae; genus Silvibacterium. The sequence continues at coordinate 2,079 of JASHUR010000370.1, forward strand.
GATGCCGCCGGCCACGGCTTTCTTGGACCGTGGAATTGCTGTAGTCTAAGAGATGCCCGTACTGGGCCAGGTTGGAGGTGTATTTCTTTGGCAGAGGTTCGTGTACAAGAGGGCGAACCGCTTGAGAATGCTTTGCGCCGGTTCAAGCGCAAGGTACAGACGGAGGACATTATCAAGGAAGTTAAGCGTCACTCCTTCTACCTGAAGCCAGGCGAAAAGCGCCGCGTGAAGGAAGCGCTGGCGCGCAAGCGGAACCGTAAAAAGGCTCGTAAAGAGCAGGACTAACGAGTAGTTGACGCCGGGCACGCTTTGCAGTGGAGCAAAGCGTGCCGAGGCAGCGATCGAACATCCAATCGATTGACGCCCGGAGCGAAATCCCCTGTCGAAAGCCGGCGCGCTGTAAACCCTTGAGGACAGAAAATCGTCTGGAAGGGTGCATCTGGAAGAATATCCGGACCTGATGCGATCCGGAGTTGAGCCGCATTTCGTTCAGGCTCTGGGCCCGGTTACTTGAATTCAAGAGGCTGCGACAGCTCTGCCGCATGTTAGCGGCGGCGCGGCGCCGCTAACATGCGGCGTGGCAGGGGATCGTCATGGAGTTCGTCGACAAGGTCTTAAAGTGCGTCGATTGCGGGAATGAGTTTGTGTTTACCGCGGGCGAGCAGTTGTTCTTTCACGATAAACAATTCAAGAACGAACCGAAGCGGTGTAAGTCATGCAAGTCGAAGCGCACGACCGGCAAGACGGTTCGGCCTGAGACGCGGACCACCTGCTCGGAGTGCGGGACGGAGACAACTGTCCCCTTCAAGCCCTCGCAGGGGCGGCCGGTACTTTGCCGGTCATGCTTCCAGAGGAGACAGCAGCCGGGCATGCAAGCGAGATAAACCCACAGTTAGTGAATTCTTTAGTGAGCCCTGAGAATATCGCGGGAGGAGTCTTTCCCACTGGCTTTTTGTGGCAGGACTGACTTGCCGGCGGGTTTGCGTGCGACAGCTGATTTCTTAGCTGCGGTCTTGCGGCCTGATGCAACGGCTGCGACCAGGCGGGCGTCGTCCTCCCCGCGCTTTTGGTCTTCGTGGGCGACGAGCAACGCCTCAAGCTGACGGATGAGGTCACCGGTATGCATGGGCTTGACCAGCATTTTGTCGGCGCCGTCGGGGCCGGTTTCGAAGGCTGGTTCAGGAAAGGCGGTGAGCATGGCCACGGCGGGTTTGCAGCTGGCCTTTCTGGCGGCGACGACGACTTCCTTGCCCGCTGTCTCGCTCTCCATGCGCATGTCGGTAATGACCATGTGATATTCGCTGGCGCGGAGCTTGAGCTTGGCTTCGCGGGCGGAGGCGGCGGTTTCAACCTCGAAGCCGTTGATTTCCAGGACGGCCTTAAGGGTGAGCAGAATGGTCACCTCGTCATCAACTAATAAAATTCGCCGTTTCATATTTACCTACCTCTAAGGTGCAGTTGAGGAATCACAGTACACGGTCATGAGAACCGACGAAACACGTTGTGGAAGTTCACTGCTGCGTCGTGCGAACTGTGGCCGGCAGCTTCGCCGGACGCATTGGTAAACTCAGTAATGTGGCAGAATACCACGTTGAAAACTTCGGATGCCGTGCCAGCCGTTCGGACGGAGAAGCGATTGCCGCCGGTCTGCGCAGTCAAGGTATGTCCGAGGCATCAAGGCCAGGTTCGGCCCACGTTGTCATTGTAAACACTTGCAGCGTGACTGCGGAAGCGGAGCGCACGGCGCGGGCGTTTGTCCGCCGGGTGCGCCGGGAAAACCCTGACGCACGGATTGTAGTGACGGGGTGCTACGCACAGCGGGCTCCGGAAGAGGTAGCGGCACTGGACGGCGTGGAAGCGGTGATCGGCAACAGCCACAAGGAATTTGCCATTCAGGCAGCCGCTTCGCCTGGCCGCTTCCGTTGGTCGCGCGACGGGATCGG
>JASHUR010000005.1 GCA_030039895.1 Acidobacteriaceae bacterium
GCAAACTGCTTCTCCCAGTCGAACGTGTACCGTGCATAGCTGATCGCGTCGTCGCGGTCCTGCGCGCCCGGCCTGTGCCGCGCAATATCCGCGGCGTGCGCGGCGATCTTGTACGCAATCATGCCGTCCTTCACGTCCTTCTCGTTCGGCAGCCCCAGGTGCTCCTTGGGAGTCACATAGCACAGCATCGAAGCCCCGTGCCATCCGATCATCGCCGCGCCGATCGCCGACGTAATGTGGTCGTACCCCGGAGCGATATCCGTCACCAGCGGCCCCAGCGTGTAAAAAGGCGCGCCGAAGCAGTACTCCACTTCCTTGTCCACCTGCTCCTTGATCTTGTCCAGCGGCACGTGCCCCGGCCCTTCGATCATCACCTGCACATCGCTCTCCCAGGCCTTCGCCGTCAGCTCGCCCAGCGTCTTCAACTCGGCAAACTGCGCTTCGTCGCTCGCGTCGGCCACGCAGCCCGGACGCAGCCCGTCACCCAGCGAGAAGCTCACATCGTACTTCGCCATGACCTTCACAATGCGGTCGAAGTGATCGTAGAGGAAGTTCTGTTTGTGATGGGCGGTCATCCACTGCGCCAGAATTGCGCCACCCCGGCTCACAATCCCGGTAATGCGCCTGGCCACCATGGGCACGTACTGGATCAGCACGCCCGCATGCACCGTGAAGTAATCTACTCCCTGCTGCGCCTGCTCCTCGATCACCTCAAGATACACATCAATGTTCAGGTCTTCGAGCTTCTTCACACGGTTCAGCGCCTCGTAGATTGGCACCGTGCCAATCGGCACAGGCGAGTGCCGCAGGATCGCATCGCGAATCTCCGGGATATTTCCGCCGGTCGAAAGGTCCATCACCGTATCTGCGCCGTGCTGCACGGCCATGTGCAGCTTGCGCAGCTCTTCGTCAATGTTTGACGTGATTGCCGAGTTGCCGATGTTGGCGTTCACCTTGCAACGCGTCGCCACGCCAATCCCCATCGGCTCCAGCTCAGGATGGTTGATGTTCGCCGGAATGATCAGCCGCCCCGCGGCAATTTCGCTGCGTACCAGCTCGGCCGCAAGGTTCTCGCGCCTGGCAACATACTCCATCTCCTCGGTAATCAGGCCCTTCCGCGCAAAATGCATCTGCGAGTAGTTCTCGTCGCCGGTGCGCGCCACCTCGGCTTTGCGCTTTTCCAGCCATTCAGCGCGAGGCTTCAGGATCTCTAACGTTGCATTCTGCGTAAGGCCGCTGGTTGTCATGCTTCACCCCTGTGATCGGTTCAATGTTCGGATTATAAATTGATGCTTCACGCCCGGCAGCGGTGCCGTCAGCTGCCCTGAACAAGTGTCCCTGTCCTTTGGGATGCACGATCCCCGCGGAAGAATCCGTTTGCGTCCCCTGCGCGGCGCGTCCTACACTTTGTATTGTCATGCAGAGCAAAAACCAGAGCCGGAAAATCGGCATCGCAATCGTGATCGTGCTGGCGGTGATCAGCTGGCTGGCCATCAGCGGAGTACGCGCCAACAAGAGCTACTACGTCACGATCAAGGAACTCCAGGCCATGGGCCCCAAGGCCTACACGCGCCATCTGCGCGTGGCCGGCAGCGTCGAACCCGGCTCCATCCAGCGCTCCGGCACTGACGTAAACTTCGTGCTGGTGGAAAAGACAACCACGACGAACATGCTGCATGTCTCCTACACCGGACAGGACCCTCCGCCGGATACGTTCAAGGACAATGCTCTGGCGCTGGCCATCGGGACCTATGGGCATGACGGCGTGTTCCATGCCACGCAACTCCAGGCCAAGTGCGCGTCGAAGTATGCTCCCGCCCCGCCGAAAAACACGGCGACAGCGCAGGCCGCTGCTTCGGTTCCTGCTCCGGCCAAAGCCGTCCGGGCCGCTGACTAAGCCCGAGCGTGGCCCACAGTGTGACCCGGAGCACAATTCAGGATCCCGGGTCTGGTTATACTTCCCACAACGTGGCTTCGATTGTTCAACTTGACTCCGTATCCAAGCTCTACGGAACCTTTGTGGCTCTGCGCAAGATCACGCTTGAGTTTGAGGCCGGCCGCACCTATGTCCTGCTTGGCGAAAACGGGGCCGGTAAGTCGACCCTCCTGCGCGTCGTTGCCGGGCTGCTTCGTCCCACGCACGGCAGCATTCGCGTGTTTGACCAGCCTAAGCCCGCCGACGCCCGCGATCGCATCGGCTACATGAGCCACGCTCCCATGCTCTACGACGAGCTTTCGGCGCTTGAAAACATGCACTACTTCGCCGGACTGTACCGCGAGCGCCCCTGCCTGTTGCCGCATCAGGCGCTTGAGGCCGTCAGCCTGGACCCGGCGCTCGCGCGCCCCACCGGCCAGTATTCGCAGGGCATGCGGCAGCGCGCCTCGCTGGCCCGCGTGCTGCTGCCCCAGCCCGACCTGCTGCTGCTCGACGAGCCGTTCTCCAACATGGATGCAGCCAGCGCCCGGCAGATGCTGGCGCTCGTCCAGGCCCAGCGCGCCGCAGGCAAGACTATCATCCTCACCACCCACCAGCGCGAGCTAGCGGAGCCAATTGCCGACTACCTGCTCACTCTGCAGGCCGGGGCGGTTGCGTCGCTCGTAGCCCGGCAGCCCGAGCCCAGACGGCCAGAGGCGGTCCGGCCATGAGCCCAGCCATATCCAAGACAAATGCGGCACGGTTCCTCGACTCGCTCGGCATCCGCTACGAGTTGCGGGACTACGTGGTTCAGCCGGAAGAGTTTTCCGCCCTCGTGGTCGCGGAGAAGATCGGCCTGCCACCCGAGCAGGTCTTCAAGACGCTGCTCTGCTCCACCAGCGAGCGCGAGCACGTCTTCGCGGTTGTCCCCGGGCCGGACGAGCTGGACTTCAAGAAGCTGGCCCGCGCCTGCAACACCCGCAAGACCGAAATGGCCTCGCTCAAAGAGGTCGAGCCGCATACCGGATACGTGCGCGGCGGCGTGACCATCTTCGGCGCGCGCAAGGATTTTGCCGCCTGCGTCGATGAAACTCTCGAACTTTTCGACGTAATCTCCGTTTCCGCCGGGACGCGCGGCGTGCAGATCCTGCTTTCGCCCGCCGATTACCTCAAAGCTGCCAACGGCCGCGCCAACGGGGCCTCGTTAGCCGACATCACCAAGGACGTACGCGCATGAAAGCTCCCTATTCGCTGCTGCATCTGCTGAAAGACATGCGCATTGAGTGGCGCTCACGCGACGCCATCAACTCCATGCTGTTCTTTTCGCTGCTGGTGGTGGTCATCTTCAGCCTCGCGTTCAATCCGGCGGGCGCGCTCTCGCGCGAGATCACCGGGCCTATTCTCTGTGTCGCCATCCTGTTTGCCGCAGTCAGCGCGCTCAACCAAGCCTGGTCGCGCGAGCTGCGCCACAACGTGCTGGAGGCGCACCGGATGAGCCCCGCCCCGTCGTCGGCGCTTTTTCTCGGCAAGGTCATCTCCAACTTCCTGTTCGTGAGCGTGGTCGAGCTGCTGCTGGCGCCGCTGTTCACCATCTTCTACAACCTGCGCGCCCTAGGAAACATCTGGCTCATGCTGCTCGCAGTGCCGCTGGGCACCTGGGCCATCCTGATCAACGGGACGTTCTTCGCCGCGCTCTCCATCCGGTCGCGCAACCGCGAGCTGCTGCTGCCGCTCATCCTGTTCCCCATTTTTATGCCTGCGCTGCTGGCGATGGTGCTGGCCATCTCGGCCATCCTGAGCGGCGACTCCGACCCGTCGCTGTGGATCAAGATGCTGGCCGGCTACGACATCATCTTTACGACCATCAGCCTGCTGCTTTTTGAGACGGTGCTGAACGCGGAGTAGGGAGAAGGTCTTGCCGAATCAATCAACTCGGGGAATCCGGTCCGTGCCCCTAAATTGCGCGCAGCTTTTGAAGTTTCGACCTAACTCATTGAAAAGACCTGCTCTTCAGCGTTTCGCCGATTTGCCTATGTCATTGATTTGACTAGGCCTTCGGGCCTTTCAATGGCCTACGTCATTGATTCTGCGGGAGGTTCCGGGATTTCCGGTGGCCCGGAATGCGGGCCACACTTCCCTCGTTTCAGCCGCGTACAGCCCAAAAGAAAAGGTCGCCTTTTGGCGGCCTGCTATAAAGTCACTTCTATACTTAACTTATTTTACCAACCGGGGAGAATTCAGGTGCATTCCGCGGTCATTTTTTGAGCCTTTGGATTGAGCGGGTTGCAATATATTTTGAGCGGCGGGGCTTGACAGGCTTGCGGCCAAACCCCGGATGAATTAGGCCCGGACGAATTAAACTTTCGGCTCCAGCGCGTCGAGGATCTTGAGGAAGCTCGCGTCCACGGTGCGGTTCTTCGAGATGGCTTCCGCAATCGGAATGCTCTCAATCTTCGTGCCGTGGAGGACGACCAGTTGGCCGAACTTGCCCTCATGGACCAGGTCAATCGCCGCCAGTCCGTAGCGGGTGGCCAGCATGCGGTCGTAGGCCGAGGGCGACCCGCCGCGCTGCGTGTGGCCCAGATTCACGGAGCGGGTCTCATAGCCGGTCTTCTTCTCGATCTCGCTGGCGAGCGCCGCGGCAATGCCGCTTAGCTGCGCGTGGCCGAACGCGTCCAGCTTGGTCCCAACCGTCGCCTGTCCGCCGCTGGGCAACTTGGCGCCCTCGGCGACGACGACAATGCCGTACTTCTTGCCGTGGTCGTGGTTGTACTTGAGCAGCTTGCAAACGTGGTCCAGATCAATCGGCCGCTCCGGAACCAGCACCACATGCGCGTTGCCGGCCACTCCGGCGGTCAGAGCAATCCAGCCTGCGTCGCGCCCCATGACCTCGCAGACGATCACGCGGTTGTGGGCCTCGGCCGTGGTGTGCAGGCGGTCAATGGCCTCGGTGGCAATGCCGACTGCGGTGTCAAAACCGAAGCAGACGTCGGTGCCGTTAAGATCGTTGTCGATGGTCTTGGGCACGCCCACGCCGGGCACTCCAGCCTGGATGAGAGCGTTGGTGACGGACTGGGTGTCGTCGCCGCCAATGGCGATCAGGGCGTCGATCTTATTGGCCTTGAGCGTGGCTACGCACTTCTCCACGCCGCCCTCGATCTTGCGGACGTTGGTGCGCGAGGTGCGCAGGATGGTGCCGCCTTTAGTGATAATGCCGTCGACCGTATCGAGCGTCAGAGGTATGGTGTTGTTGTCCAGCACCCCGCGCCAGCCCTCAAGAAAGCCGACAAACTCATCGCCATATTGTTGAATTCCCTTTTTTACGACCGCGCCGATTACGGCATTCAGACCCGGACAGTCTCCGCCGCCCGTCAACAGACCAACTCGCATTGCTAATGCTCTCCTCGAAAAGTATTCGGATCAATGATAAATCAGCGATTTCTTTTTTCTGTGGCCTCCGGCTCCCATTTGGCAGTAGATAATAAAAACCAGATGATTCTCCGCCGGCCTCGCCTTGCTGCCCTGTTCTCATTCGTCTGCCTGCTTCTCTCACCATTGTCAGCTCAGGAGAAGACCCCGGCGCTGCCCAGCGCGCCAAGTCCATCTGTCTCGAACGCAGGCCCAGCCAGCCAGTACGCCAACGAGCCCGTGGTGTACGAGAAGGTGGTGACGGCTGCCAACTACAATGCAGACGGCACCGGCGACAGGTCCCTTGAAGTTGTGGAGCGCGTACAGACGGACGGCGGCGTGCGCCAGGCGGGCCTGCTGACCTTTACCTACGCCTCTGACAACGAGAAGCTGAATATTGTCTACGTGCGCGTGCGGAAGCCGGACGGCACGGTGGTCGTGACGTCTCCGGACAGCGTAGAGGACATGCCGACCCAGGTGACGCGCATTGCGCCGCTCTACAGCGACCAGCGCGAGGTGCAGATCCCGGTCAAGTCGCTGAGCGCAGGCGACACGCTGGAATACAAGATTGACTATGTGATCAACAAGGCGTCGGCGCCCAATGAGTTCTGGGGCGCGGCAAACTTTCTGGACAACGTGGTCGTGCTCGACGAATCGTTTACGCTGACGTACCCGAGCAGCGAGTATGTCCAGATTCTGAGCCCGGACTACCCGCCGAAGGTGACCGACCAGAACGGCCGCACCACGTACAGCTGGCACTACTCGCAGCTCAAGCCTACGGCCCAGCTGAAGCCGCCGGCTCCGGACCCGAATGCGCTGCCGGACGTTTCGTATACCACATTCAGGACCTGGCAGCAGGTGGGCGACTGGTACGCAGGACTGGCGAAAGGCCGTGATGCCGTGACTCCGGACATCCAGGCTAAAGTGAATCAGCTGCTTCAGGGCAAGACGACAGATGAAGAAAAGATCAAGGCCATTTACCACTTCGTCTCTACGCAGGTGCGCTACATTGGCGTGGACTTTGGCATAGGCCGCTACCAGCCGCACACAGCGGAAACGGTATTCCAGAACCAGTACGGCGATTGCAAGGACAAGGACACGCTGCTCTCGGCCATGTTGAAGGCCGCGGGCTTCGATGCATGGCCGGCGCTGATCGGGACGACCGAGCAGCTGCATACCGATCTGCCCACGCCATCGCAATTTGACCATGTCATCACGGTCGTCTCGCTGCCGGACAACCGCATTATCTGGCTGGACAGCACACCGGAGGTGACTCCGTACCAATACCTGATGCCGCAGATCCGCAATAAGAACGCTCTGGTGATTCCTACCAGCGGCCCTCCGGAGCTGATGCGGACGCCTGCGAAGGCGCCGTACCCGTTCGAGGATGTCTATACCAGCACGGGCAAGCTGGACGGCAACGGCACTCTGACCGGACACATGACCTTCCAGATGCGCGGCGATGTTGAGATTATGTTCCGCGAGGCCTTCCATACGATCTCCCGCGACCAGTGGCAGCAGGCGGCACAGGGCATGTCGCAGCGCATGGGCTTTGGCGGAGACATCACCAACTTTGACGCCAGCCTGCCCGAGGACACGACAACGCCATTCACCTTCTCCTACGACTACACGCAGAAGAATTATGCGGATTGGGACGACCGCCGCATTCTGCCCCTGACATTGCCGGTGGAGATCACCGATATCGGCGACAAAAAGCCGACGGAGCCGATTCAACTGGGTGAGCCGCGCACGGAAAGTCACAAGTCCACTATTCAGCTTCCGCCGGACTATACCGCCGTGCTGCCGCAGTCGGTAAGCTACACCACAGACTTTGCCAGCTACACCGCGAACTACAGCCTTGACGGCGACAAGTTCGTGACCGAACGCAAGCTGACGATTCTGAAGCGCGAGCTGCCGATTGACCGCGCGGATGACTATCGCAAGTTCGTTAAGCACGTGGACGACGATGAGAACCAGTACATTCAACTCGTCGCCTCCAACTCCCCCATCAAGCCGGACACGACGCCGAGCAACCCTGAGGCGCTGGAGCTGATGCAGACGGCGGCAGCCAACCTGACCAACCACGACTACGTGGATGCGCGCACCAATCTGGAGCAGGCGGAGCAGCTGAATCCGCGGCAGCCGGGGCTATGGAGCGAGTTCGCCTACCTGGAGATGATGTCGAACAATCTGGACCAGGCGATTACCGACCTGCGCAAGGAAGTGACCTACCATCCGGAGAGCACGCAGGCATGGGAACAGATGTGGAACATCCAGTACAAGCTGAAGCGCTACGATGACGCGGTCCAGACGCTGCGCGATGAGCTGAAGGCTCTGCCGGGCAATCCGGATGCAGAGTCGCAGCTTGGGTACCTGCTGATCCTGCAGAAGAAGTATGCCGAAGCGGCGCAGCTGTATGAGGCGGCGGTGAAGCAGGTTCCGGACAACCGCGAAATGAAGATTCAGGCAGGGCGCGCGGAGCTGCTGGCCGGCAAGAAGGACGCGGCGATGACCAATCTGAAGGCGGCGATGAAGGGAACAACCGATCCGGGAACCCTGAACGATGCAGCCTACGAGATGGCCGACTTCAACTTTGATCTGCCCGAGGCGGAGTCGAGCATGAAGCAAGCCCTGGACAAGTTGAACACGGAGACCTCGCAGACTTCGCTGGGCAACCTGAGCGCGGATGATATCGCACACGCGAACCTGCTAACCGCCGCGTGGGATACGATGGGCTGGGTGTACTTCCGCGAAGGCAAGCTGCCGCTGGCAGAGACCTACGTGAGCGCGGCCTGGGTGACGTCGCAGGCGGCCGAAGTGGGTGGTCACCTGGCGCAGATTTACGAAAAGGAGCACAAGTATCAGCAGGCCGTCGATACCGACGCGCTGGCGCTGGCGGCGGCCACGCTGACCCCGGACCCCTCCGGCAATGATGCGCTGACTGCCCTGATGCAGCGCATGAAGGCGAAGGGATTCAATCCTCCGCCAGGCGATGCGGGCGAAAAACTGGGCAAGATGAGGACCTACTCGGTGCCGAAGCCCGCCGGATTGGAGGGCAGCGCAGACTTCTTCGCGCTGCTGTCGCCGGGCAAGGTGGACGACGTGCAGTTCATCCACGGCGACCAGCAGCTGCGTTCCGCAGCCGACTCGATCAAGAAGGTGGACTTCCCCGGGCAGTTCCCTGAAGGCTCGACGGCCAAGCTGCTACGGCGGGGCATCCTGTTCTGCTCCCCGGCAAGCGACACATGCCAGTTCACGCTGCTGCTGCCACAGTCGGTAACACTGCACTGATCGGCGCGACCACCGAGGCTGGAGCCTCAACGGTTCCAGCCAGCTCGGCCACGTGCCATATCAACCAAAAGGTTGACTCAGGACTCCTACCGGAGATGCAAGACACCTCTACGCGCGGGCCTCTACATTGGGTGTACGCCCGTCTCGTTAAAAGACAGATTCAGAAGGCGATTTTCACCGATACTCAGCAGATCGCGCGCTGCATTGCCGGGCCAGTTTGAGTAGACAACACCATTCCCGATCCTCGACCCTATTACTGCCGAAGCCGTTCTCGCCGAGTGCGCAAAAAACTGCTCCGGGCGGACTCGTGCAGCTGCGATATCTTCATAACAGTTCTGGATATGGCACTACTCGAAAGATGAAGAGTCGCATGAAGAACCTACATCGCCCGTTTGCCGCTGCTGCTGCTGCGACGCTTGTGACGGCCGCTTCCCTGCTTCTCTCCGGATGCCACTCGCACAGCGGCCTGCCCAAGCCGGGCACCCAGGAGTATGAGCATCTTGTGTCGACGTTCTATGTAGGTGTATCGGCGCTGCAGGTAGGCAACGACGCGCTGGCCCAGACGGCGCTGGCCCAGACCACCGAGATTGCGCCGGGCGAGCCGGCAGGATGGGCTGACTGGGGGATTCTCGCGCTGCGGCAGCGCAACTTCGACCCGGCGTTCCAGCGACTGGACAAGGCGCGCAGCCTGGCTCCGAACAACAGCCATATCTACTACCTGCTTGGGCTGCTGGGCACAGCGAAGGGCGACTCGCAGCAGGCGATCAACAACTACCGCAAGGCTGTGAACCTGGACCCGAAGGACCTTCGCGCCAGCTTTGCGCTGGCGCTGGAGATTGAGCGGCAGGGTGCTGCGGGAAGCGATGATGAGTTTGAGACGCTGGTCAAGCATATCCTGACGGACCAGCCCAATAACCTTGCCGCACTGGTCGAGCTAAGCCGCATCGCCGCCAAGCGCGGAGACGCCGCCACGCTGCACAGCGCGGTCCGCCGCATTGCCGTGCAAAGCGCCGCGTGGCCTGCTGACGTGAAGCAGGAGTTAACGGCACTGGAAACGGCTGCCTCCGGGCCGCAGCCACGCGCTGCCGCGATGCGCAGCGTGTTCCTGCGCAATGCGCTGATGCAGGTTCCGGCGTTCCGCGCCGACTTGTCTGTCATCCGGCCCGCGCCCGGAGATGACGCGCAGCCCTTCACGCAGTTCCTGCGGCTGCCTTCGCCATCGTCCACGCCTGCGCCTGCGGACACAGGCATCAGCTTCACGCCGCAGCCTGTTCCGCACATCGGCGGCTCAGGATGGACCTGGATTGGATCGCTCTCGCTCAACGGCGAAGGCGCGCCGACGGTTGTTGCGGCGAATGGGCGGGAGGTTCGGCTTTCGTCTGGCGCTGCGTTCGCTTTTCCCGGAGGACCAGAAGCCGTTTCGCCCACGCCGGAAGGCATTCTGCCGCTGGACTACAACTACGACTTCAAGACTGATCTCGCCCTGGCAGGAGCGGGCGGTTTTGTGCTGATGCGTCAGGACAGTCCAACGAAGTTTACAGACGTGACTGCGAAGACGAAGCTTCCTCTTGCGATTTGCAAGGCGAGCTATACGGGCGCGTGGGCCGTGGATATTGAAGCCGATGGCGACATGGACATTGTGCTGGGCCAGCCTGCTGGGCTGCCCACAGTCCTACGCAACAATGGCGATGGGACGTTTACGCCAATTCATCCCTTTGCGGGGATCTCCGGCATCCGGCAATTCGTGTGGGCCGACTTGAACGGCGACGGCAATCCCGATGCAGCCATTATTGACGGCTCGGGACGGCTGCACGTCTTCATCAATCAGCGAGCTGGCAAGTTCTCGGAGCGGCCAATTCCAGCCGAGTTTGCTAGCGCTGATGCGATTGCAGCTGCCGACGTCAACGGCGACGGAGTTCTCGATCTGGTGGCAGTATTGCCCAATGGAGACATCGAGCGGCTCTCCAGCACGCCCGGCGGTCATGGATGGACTTCGGCAGTGCTCGCGCAGGTGCCAAATCCTGCGATCACACTTGCGGGCGAGGTCCGGCTGCGTACCACTGATGTAGACGACAACGGCGCGATTGATCTGGTGCTGGCGCAGGTGGCTCCCGCGGCCAACCGCACGACCGGCGCGCTGATCTGGCTGGCGGACCCCTCCGGACACTACAACCTGCTTACCCAACCGGCCGGGCCGGCGCAGGTGTTCGACCTGGCCGATGTCGAGGACAACGGCCGCATGGCGCTGCTGGGTCTTACTGCGACGGGCCAGCCCATCGAGGCCCTGAACCGCGGGACCAGGAACTATCACTGGCAGACGATTCGCCCCAAGGCGCGCACCGCGACGGGCGATCAACGGGTGAACTCCTTTGGCATCGGCGGACAGGTTGAGATTCGCTCGGCGCTCCTCACCCAGATGCTGCCGATCGACGGCCCGCAACTGCACTTTGGGCTAGGCACGCACACCCTGACTGATGTTGCGCGCATTACCTGGCCGAACGGCGTCGTAACAGCCGAGTTTGCACTGCAGGGTGATCAGGAAGTGCTGACAGAGCAGCGGCTGAAGGGCTCGTGCCCGTTCCTGTTTGCGTGGAACGGCAGGAAGATGAACTTTGTGATGGACACCGTGCCGTGGGGCTCGGCCATCGGGTTGCGCATCAACAATCTCGGCACGGCAGCCATCGCTGCTACTTCTGAGTGGTACAAGATTCCCGACAGCGACCTCGTCCCGCGCGATGGGTACTACGACCTGCGCATTACCGGCGAGCTGTGGGAGACCTACTACTACGATTACCTGTCGCTGATGGTGGTGGACCATCCGGCGGGAACGTCTATCTTTACCGATGAGCGGTTTGTGGTTCCTCCAGTCAAGCTGGCGATTACCGCGACGGGCACGCCGCATCCGATTGCGCGCGCGGTGGATGACAACGGCGACGACGTGACCGCGACGCTGCGCTCGCTGGACGGCAAGTATCTCGACAACTTTGGGCTGGGCCAGTACCAGGGCGTGACGCGCGATCACTATGTAGATATTGATCTGGGCCCGAATGTGCCGACAAACGGCCCGCTCTACCTGATTGCGAAGGGATGGATTCATCCATCGGACTCGACCATCAATGTGGCCATCAGCCAGGGTCACCACGAACTGGCCAAGCCGCTGATCCTGTCCGTAATGGATGCGAACGGCAAATGGCACGTGGTAGACAAGAACCTCGGCTTCCCCGCAGGGCGCAACAAGACCTGCCTCATCAACCTGACAGGGCTATTCAAGCCCGGACAGCCGCACAAGGTGCGCCTGAGCACGAACCTCGAAATCTACTGGGACCAGATCGAGTGGGCGCAGGGCCTGCCCAACACGCCGCTCAGGATCACGCGACTTGCGCCGGAGTATGCGAACCTGCACTACCGCGGCTACTCGGAAATAGAAAAGGCAGACGTGTCGTCGCCGGAGATTCCGGAATATAACCACCTGCTGTCAACGACACAAATCTGGCGCGACCTGTCGGGCTACTACACGCGCTACGGAGACGTCCGCCCGCTGCTCAACAAAATTGACGATCGCTACGTCATCATGAACGCGGGCGATGAAATGGCACTGCGCTTCAAGGCGCTGCCTCCGCCGCCGCCCGGGTGGGTGCGCGACTACGTGCTGGCCGGCGATGGATGGATCAAGGACGGCGACTACAACACGGCGTACGCAGAAACCGATCTGCCGCTGCCCTACCACGCGCGGCGCGTCTACGATTCGCCGCCGAAGCCACTAGATCAGGAGTGGGTGTACCAGCACCATCCCGAGGACTGGGAGACCTACCAGACCCGCTACGTAACGCCCTACAAATTTGAGCACGACCTGAGGAGTACATCCGGCCAATGAAGCGCGGTCCCATCGCACGAATCATCCTTGCGCTGCTTTTCGTTGCGTTGATCGCGGTGCCGGTCATCGTCAGCCGCATCGCGGCAAAAAGAAAAGCGGCAGCCGGAGAGCTGAACGAGAAGGCCGCGATGGCCCGCTACGGCTTTTACTTCACAGACGTCTCAAAGCAGGCCGGCGTGCACTTCATCCATGAAGCGCCGAAATTCGACCCCAAGCTCGCGGCCATCATGCCCGAGGTCGCTTCCATGGGAGCGTCGGTTTCCATTGTGGACTATAACCGCGACGGCTGGCCGGACATTTACGTCACCAACAGCCGCATCGGCAGCATGAACGCTCTCTATCGCAATAACCACGACGGCACATTTACAGACGTCGCGCCGGAGCTGGGCATTGCCGACGTCAACAAGCCCGGGACTGGCGTCTCAATGGGCGCGGTGTGGGGTGACTACGACAACGACGGCTACCCCGATCTCTACCTTATCAAGTGGGGCAAGCCGATGCTCTTCCACAACGACCACGGCCACGGCTTCACCGATGTCACAGCCAAGGCCGGGCTGCCCAAGTGGATCAACGCCAGCACCGCCCTGTGGTTTGACTACGACCGCGACGGCAAGCTCGACCTCTTTGTTGGCGGCTACTACAACGAGAACATCGATCTCTGGGACCTCAAGACCACCAAGATCATGCCCGACAGCTTTGAGTACGCCGACAACGGCGGACGCAAATACCTCTTCCACAATCTCGGCGACGGACGCTTTCAGGAAGTGAGCGCACAGGTTGGCATTAAGAGCCGCAGATGGGCACTGGCCTCCGGCGCGGCAGACCTGACAGGCAATGGTTATCCGGACCTGTTTATCGCGAATGATTACGGAGTATCCGAGCTGTACCTCAACGACCACGG
>JASHUR010000371.1 GCA_030039895.1 Acidobacteriaceae bacterium
CAGCTCGGCGTAGATGTCCCAGCGGTGGCTCAGGAACCCCTGGTCCGGCAGCCAGCCCATGGACAGCGCCTTCCCGCCGTTCATCATCCATGTCCAGTCAATCCGCCTGTAGAACGTCGTCGCCAGCGCTTCAATCCGCGAGTTCCCCGCAAAGTACTGCCGGCACAGCAGCACTCCGCACAGCAGCAGTGAGGTATCGATCGACGAAACCTCGCTTCCGAAAAGCCTTTCCCCGCTCTCCAGATCGATAAAGTGATACAGGAACCCGTGCTCATGCGGGCACTCTTCGAGCAGGAACGCCAGCGTCTTCTCCACCCGCTCCTCGCACAAATTCCGCAGCAGATAACTCCTCTGCGCTGCAATGCACAGCGCGCTCAGCCCGAATCCCGTCGCCGCAATGCTCGAAATCCGGCTCAGTGACGGCCCCGCCAGCGGAGCATGGTCGCGCACCAGTCCGCTCCTCGGGCTCGCCTCGTTATAGAAGTAATCGCAGCCACGCCCCTCAAGATCGTCCAGCAGTGCGTCCGCTTCCTTTGAAACCTGCTGGAGTGGCCGGTTGAAGAACACCCCCGGCCCATGGGGATATTTCTGTGCGGCCTCGCTCTCTGTCGTCGGCTGCTGCCCCGGCTTCACTGGAGGGGCGTGTTCCTGGTTCTGCAGGCTCGCCGCCAGTGAGGCCGCTGGCGCGCCCAGCACCAGTGCGCCTGAAGCTCCTGCCGTCCGCAGCAGTTGTCTGCGAGTTATCTTTTTGCGCGCCAAAACGGATTCAATACCTGACTGATGCGCCTCCCGCCAACGCGGCGTGCGACAACTCGTAGTCTATCGAAATGCAAGCCGCCTTTTCGCTCCCCGCCTTCATGCACCCCTGCGCCGGTTACCCGCATCGATTATTATCAGGAGCGCAAGGAATTTAGGCCCTGCATTGACTGCACGGACTGGCGCTAGGGTTTCTCAACAACCGCAAACCGAACTCAAAAGAAGGAGAACTACTTTGGCCTACGAAGTTCCACCTCTGCCATACGACTACGCTGCGCTTGAGCCGCACATTGACACTGCGACGATGAAGGAGCATCACGACAAGCATCACACGGCCTACGTCAACAACCTGAATGCCGCCATTGAGAAGCATCCCGACCTGGGCAAGCACACCGCCGAAGACCTCCTCCGGAACCTCAGCAGCATTCCGGAAGACATCCGCACCGCGGTCCGCAACCACGGTGGCGGCCACGTCAACCACTCCATGTTCTGGACCATCATGAAGCCCGGTGGCGGCGGCGAGCCCACCGGCAAAATCGCCGAGCAGATCCGCAAGGACTTTGGCGACTTCGCGGCCTTCAAAAAGCAGTTCAACGAGACCACCGCCAAGCAATTCGGCTCCGGCTGGGGATGGCTCATCTGGGACGGCGGCAAGCTCGCCATCATCACTTCCGCCAACCAGGACAGCCCTCTTTCTCAAGGCAAATACCCCATTCTCGGCTGCGACGTATGGGAACACGCCTACTACCTCAAGTACCAGAGCCGCCGCGCCGAATACCTCGGCGTCTGGTGGAACACCGTCAACTGGGACGAGATCAACAAGCGCTTCGCACAGGCCCAGAAGTAACCCCTGTAAACCGCTGAAAAGGCAGCCCCCTCAGGCTGCCTTTTCTCCTTGATTTACAAGGCTTTTTCGCTTTTTTGGCGCCCCTCCACCGTGGTACAATTAGGCATAGCTTAAAGGCAGAAATCCGTTCACTTTCAGGCTTTTATTTGGAGAACAACCGCTCCCGGCTCCGAGCGTGACCGGGGCTTCTGCTCATTGGAGTTTCATGCCTCAGACAGAGATCGATTCCACGGCCACCCTGGCGGTTCCTCAAGCCGAATCCGCGTCCACCGGAAAAACCAAAGGCAGCTATACAAGTGACAGCATCAAGGTCCTCGAAGGACTCGAAGCCGTCCGCCTGCGCCCTGCCATGTATATCGGCTCGACCGGAGAAATGGGCCTCCACCACCTCGTCTACGAGGTCGTGGACAACTCCGTTGACGAGGCCCTCGCCGGCTACGCCAAAAAAGTCGACGTCGTCATCCACATCGACAACTCCATCACCGTCGTCGATGACGGCCGCGGCATTCCCGTCGACGAAATGACCCTCGACAACGGCGAGAAGATGCCCGCCGTCCAGGTCGTCCTCACCAAGCTGCACGCCGGCGGCAAGTTTGACTCCTCCACCTACAAAGTCTCCGGTGGCCTCCACGGCGTCGGCGTCTCCTGCGTCAACGCCC
Organism: Acidobacteriaceae bacterium; assembly: GCA_030039895.1. GTDB lineage: Bacteria > Acidobacteriota > Terriglobia > Terriglobales > Acidobacteriaceae > Silvibacterium. Next base: position 2,263 of record JASHUR010000371.1, read on the forward strand.
TCAGCGAATCCTTTGATGTCGAGATCTGGCGCGACCACACCTACGAGCAGGACTACGAGCGTGGCATCCCCGTCTCCAAACTTCGCAAGACCGGAACCACCAAGCGCCGCGGCACCAAGATTCACTTCCTGCCCGACAGGACAATCTTCACTGTCACCGACTACAACTACGACATCCTTGCCCAGCGCCTGCGCGAGCTCGCCTTCCTCAACAAGGGCCTTGAAATTACCCTTACCGACGAGCGCACCACCGATCCCAAGACCGGCGAGGCCAAGCGTGCCGAGTTCAAGTACAACGGCGGCATCGCCGAATTCATCAAGCATCTCAATCGCGGCAAACAGGTCCTCCACGACAAGCCCATTGTCATGGAAGGCGTGCGTGACAACGTCGACATCGAAATCGCCCTTCAATACAACGACAGCTACTCTGAAACGGTCTTCAGCTTCGCCAACAACATCAATACCGTCGACGGTGGCACCCACCTCTCCGGCTTCAAGACCGCCCTCACCCGCACCATCAACTGGGCCGGACAGCAGATGGGCCTCTTCAAGGACGTCAAGGAAAACCTCTCCGGCGACGACGTCCGTGAAGGCCTGGTCGCCGTCGTCAGCGTCAAGCTGCCGCAGCCCCAGTTTGAGGGCCAGACCAAGGGCAAGCTCAACTCCGACATCGCCGGAGTCGTCCAGGCCCTCGTCAACGAAAAGCTCGGCATGTTCCTTGAGCAGAATCCGCCCGTCGCCAAGCGCATCATCAACAAGGCCATTGAGGCTGCCCGCGCGCGCGAAGCCGCACGCAAGGCCCGCGACCTCACCCGTCGCAAGGGCGCGCTCGACGGCGGTGGACTGCCCGGCAAGCTTGCCGACTGCTCCGAGCGCGATCCCGAGCGCTGCGAACTCTACCTCGTCGAGGGCGAGTCCGCGGGAGGCACTGCCAAGCAGGGTCGCGACCGCCGCTTCCAGGCCATCCTGCCGCTCAAGGGCAAAATCCTCAACGTTGAGAAGGCCCGGTATGACAAGATGCTCGGCCACGAGGAAATCCGCGCCATGATCACCGCCCTGGGCACCGGCATCGGCAAGGAAGACTTCGATCCCGCCAAGCTGCGTTACGGCAAGATCATTCTCATGACGGACGCCGACGTCGACGGCTCGCACATCCGCACCCTCCTGCTCACCTTCTTCTTCCGCCACATGAATGACCTGGTGCGCCGCGGCAATGTCTACATCGCCCAGCCGCCGCTCTTCAAAATCAAGAAGGGCAAGTTCGAGCAGTACATCAAGGACGAGCGCGAGTTCGTCAAGGTCATGATCAAGCGTGCCGCTGACGGCATGATCGTCCGCCACGGCGAGAACGCCGAAAAGATCGAAGGCGCTGCCCTTACCAGATTCATGGGCAACCTGAACGAGTACCTCACCTTCTTCGACAAAGTCGACAAGCGCCTCCGCAACGAGGAGGTCACCTGGCTGCTCGCCCGCCACGAGCTCGCGCACCGCGCCGACTTCGAGAGCGCCAACGATAAAGCTCCCAAGAAGTTGAAAGACCTGCACGACGCCCTCGAAGGCCTGCGCAAGAAGTATCAGTTCAAGGGCATCTCCGCTCCCGTCCGCGACGAGGAGCACCAGACCTGGTCCTTCTCCTTCACGGACTCGCAAGGCGCCGAGCGCTGGATCAACTGGACGCTTGCCTCGTCGCCTGAGTACCGCCAGATGGCCGCGAAGTACGCGCAGATCAAGGACATGCTCGAGCCGCCCTTCCTCGTCGAGTACGCCGGCAAAGCCGCCGCCGCTCCCGAGCCCGAAGAGTCCGAGGCCGAAACCACCGGCGAAGCAGAGTCCGCCAAGGCCGCGCCCAAACGCTCCACCCGCGCCTCGCAGGAGCCGGTCGAGAAGGCCACCGCGCACGAGCTCTTTGAATACGTCATCGAGCAGGGCCGCCGCGAGTATCAGGTCCAGCGCTACAAGGGCCTCGGCGAAATGACTGCCGAGCAGCTCTGGGAAACCACGATGGACCCCGACCGCCGCACCCTCCTGCAAGTCAAGCTTGAGGACATCGCCGAAACCGAAACCATCTTCTCCACCCTCATGGGCGAAGACGTCGAAGCACGCCGCAAATTCATCGAGGAAAACGCCCTCGATGTCAAAAACCTCGACATCTGACCTCAGTCCCAACGGGAATGAGGTCATCCTGAACGAAGCGCAGCGGAGCGAAGGATCTGCATTTCCCCAACACAAAGGGCGGCCATCCAGCCGCCCTTTTTATTCTCTGAAAGAAGTAATTACGTTGACTGCCGTCGAACCTGCCACCCGGCATGCAACAGTTCTTGAAATCTCCGTCCCGATTTGCACGGACAGAGATCGTTACGCCCAAGTTTTTCCATCAGATCTTTGTCTCCGTGTACGACGCGATGACCGCGTTTAACTCGTGTTTCTGATGGGAAGCCCTTGTGGCGTTTGCTGCTTTTTTCAAAAGCAGATTTCTTCGTCGAAGTTTT
>JASHUR010000372.1 GCA_030039895.1 Acidobacteriaceae bacterium
CCCCGATGGAGCAGCCGGCGAACAAGGCGCGCTGGATCCCCAGCTCGTCGAGCAGGCGGAGGATGTCGCCGCTAAGCCGCTGCATGGTAATGGGTCCCTCGCCAGCGGCGGACTGTCCATGCCCACGCAGGTCTGGGATGATGACCCGGTATTTTCCAGTCAGTGACTCGGCGGCGCCGAGCCAGAAGCGGTGATCGCAGGGTGTGGGATGGAGCAGAACCACGGCAGGGCCTTCGCCCCGCACGGTGTAGAAGAGTTTTACGCCGTCGGATACGTATTCCACGGTTTGAGTTTATCGAATTGGAGCAAACGGATTCAGGCCGGAAATGCACAGCAGGTTACCTGCGGCATTTGAACTCCCGCCGTCCGCCAACCAGAAACAGAAGGGGAGAGCGCATGGGCCCTCCCGTCCGGTCAGATGCTGCTTGAAAGTTTAGACAGCCTGAACGTTCTCGGCCTGCAGACCCTTGGGTCCGCGGACGACTTCAAACTGTACGCGCTGTGCTTCCCGCAGACTGCGAAAGCCGTTGGCGTTGATCGCCGAAAAGTGGACAAAGATGTCCTCACTGTTGCTGTCGCGGGTGATAAAGCCGAAGCCTTTGGCGTCGTTGAACCACTTAACAATGCCCTGTTCCATAGATAGGTGTTCCTTTGATGTTAAAAGTGCGCTTCAAATATCGAGGAAGGTAGTGCGGCAGGCAGTGCTTCGAGCAATACGTCCGGTAATCAACCCACTCAAGTACGAGCGTGACTTCAGTATATCGTAGCTTTCTGCGGCGCCTGCTGTGTAAATGGAATTTAATCAGCCGAATAAATTTGGCCTATGCACGAAATTGCTGCACCATCAGCATGATGGACAAAATGCTGACGATAATGGCCGTTAGCCATGCAATTGCGTTGAACCAATGCGAGTTGGTGTGCTTTCCCATCAGGTCCTTGCGGTTGATAAGCAACAGCATGAGAACGATGACAATGGGCAGCAGGATTCCGTTCAGCGCCTGCGACTCAATGGCCCACTTGATCAGCGGGAAACGCGGGATGAGAACAACGGCCGCTCCGCCGACGATGAGGATGGTGTATAGCCAGTAGAAGAAGGGTGCTTCGTGGAATTTTTTGTCGACGCCGGATTCTGTGCCCAGGCCCTCGCAGACCACATACGCCGTTGAGAGCGGCAATACCGACGCCGCGAAGAACGAGGCGTTGAAGAGACCGAAGGCAAAGAGCAGGAAGGCATACGATCCGGCGAGGGGCTTCATGGCAAGGGCAGCATCAGACGCATCGCGGATGGCCCCGAGGCCGTGGACCCAGAGCGTGGCAGCGCAGGCCACGATGATGAACCAGGCGACGACGTCGGTGAAGATGGAGCCAACGATCACGTCGAGGCGTGAGGCCGCGTAATCCTTTACGTTCACGCCCTTCTCAACCACTGAGGACTGCAGGTAGAACTGCATCCACGGCGCGATGGTGGTGCCGATGACGCTGATCACCATGAACAGGTAGCCGTTGTCGCGCCAGACGGAGCGTGGAGGCATCCTGATGGTGGCGACGAGAGCGGTGTGCCAGCTCGGCTGGGACATTACTCCCGTGATGATGTAGGCAATGTAAAAGACCGAGGCCGCGAGAAAGATTTTCTCCACGCTCTTGTAGTCGCCGCGCACGGCCAGGAGCCAGACCAACGCCGCGCACACTGGAACCGAGATGTATTTGCTCAGGTGAAAGAGCTGCAGGCTGCTGGCGACGCCGGCAAACTCGCCGATGACATTGCCGAAGTTCACCAGCACCAGCAGAAACATGACAATGACGGTGAGGCGCAGGCCGAATTCTTCGCGAATGAGATCGCTCAGCCCTTTGCCTGTAACCACGCCCATGCGGGCACACATTTCCTGCACGACGACCAGCGCAATGGTGATGGGGATGATCGTCCACAGCAGCGCGTAGCCGTACTGCGCTCCTGACTGCGAATAGGTAAATATCCCGTTGGGGTCGTTGTCTACGTTCGCAGTGATGAACCCCGGGCCGAGCACGGCGAGGAACAGCAGGATCCGGATTTTCCAGCGCTTGAGCATAGGAACAGCCAATAGCCAACAGCCAATAGTGAACAGCCAATCTCCGGTCACAGGAGTCCAGTACCAATGGTCATCCGTCATTGGTCGTAAGACGAACCGCGAATGGCCTTCCGTCGCTAGACTTTTGCAATGACCAGCTCTCATCGCGAACTTAAAGTCTGGCAAAGAGCAGTTGAACTGAGCGTTGCTCTATACAAGCTAACCGACAACTTTCCGAAACAGGAAATCTTTGGGTTAACCAGTCAGCTTCGCCGTGCGGGAGTGGCTACGGCGAGCAATATCGCGGAGGGGTACGGCCGTGGTTCAACCGCCGACTACAAGCGGTTTCTCGCCATGGCGCGCGGATCGAACCTTGAAGCGCAGACCCAATTGGTCATTGCACGCGAACTCGGTTTCGGCAGACAGCACGAACTCCAGATCGCCGAAGGCCTTTCCGAGGAGGTCGCAAAAATGCTCGTAAAAATGATGAACAGTTTCTAAATGGGTGTCGTTAGCTACTGGCTATTGGCTACTGGCTACTGGCTACTGGCTATTGGCTATTGGCTACTGGCTATTGGCTACTGGCTATTGGCTCCTGGCTATTGGCTAGTGGCTCCTGGCTACTACTGGCTGCTCCTTAGAAATGCGATTACATGGTCGGCTTCGACCACGCCGACGAGTTTTCCCTGCTCGCCCAGTACCGGAAGCGCGCGAAGGTTATATTTGTCGAACAGCTCTGCCACCTGCTGCTCGTGGGCGTCGGCGGGGCAGGAGACGAAATGAGGTTCGGCGAGCACCTCGAGCCGGGTTTCCGGCTTGGCCAGCACCAGCCGCGCCAGTGGGACAGTTCCCCGCAGCACGCCCTTTTCGTCGATCAGGTAAATCTCCGTAATCGACTCCACATCGCCATCAAACTCGCGCAGCGCGCGGATTGCATCGGCGACAGTCGCTGACTTGCCCACCGCCACATATTCCGTGGTCATGCGCCCGGCGGCGGAGTCCTCGCGGAAGACCAGCAGCTCTTCGACTTCGTGCCGCTCCTCCGGCGCCATTTCCTCAAGAATCGCCTCAGATCGCGTTTCAGGCAGTTCGGCGAGAAGATCGGCTGCTGCCGATGGGTCCATCTCTTCCACAATGCCGGCCGCCGTCTCAGAGTCGAGCGACTCCATCATCGATTTCTGCAGCTTCGGTTCGACTTCCTCGAGCGCTTCTGCCGCGACCTCCTCGTCCAGAGTGGTCAAAATGGCCTCGCGCTCGGCGGGAGCCAGCTCTTCGAGAATGTCTGCAATATCGGAGGGGTGCAGCTGGGCCAGGCGCTCGTGCTCGATCTTCAGCTTGACCCTGCGCGCCGGGTCCACTTCGATGACGTCGACAAACTCCCAGGGAATCACACGCGCGGGGAGCTTCCTGGCAAGCGCATTCAATGCAGACGCCGGCACCGCGCCCTGGAAAAGCCTCCGCACCGCACCCCGCAGCCCAACCTCCACCTCGCGAACGCGCAAATCTTCGCTGCCGTTATGCGCGAACCATTGCAGGTCCACGTCATTCACGCGGACGACCTTGCGGCCGTGAACATCAATGATCTGGCGGTCGAGCAGATCCTGGCGCAGAAAGATGTAGTCCTCGCCTCCGCTTAACGGCTGCAGTTCGGCCTCCTGCCGCAGCTCCAGCGCGCCACTCGGAGTTCGCCGGAGGTCCCGGGCGGGCACCAGGCGGGCGCCTTCGCGTGTCTTGAGCACGATGCCGGCCACCTTGCCGGCCTCGGCGCCGGTGGCCACGGCAAGGTCCTTCACGCGTCCGCGCAACTGCCCTTCGCGATCGGTCACAGGCGTGCCGAGCATCGTTGTCAGCGTAGGCGCCGCGGCTCTTTCTTCATGGTTTGCCATTACGTTTCCAGACCCGGCCCCAGGGCTCAGAATCCACGCTCCCCGCCCTGTTCTGCGCAGAAGTCTACCCTAAATAATGGTCTTTGGGGGCTATGGCGCGAAAGCCGCTTGACATTGCTTCCCCGAGCAAGCAAACTTCGACGTACGGGCTTAAAACGTTTTCATAAGCGCCAGAATTAAGGGTTTCATGCCGCAACGCGAGGAAGAGCATTTGGCTGGACAACAGGCAAGCCGCATTACCTACACGCTCGAGTCCTCGCTGGACAGCGTAAATAAGGTGGAAGAAACAGCCGAACAAATGGCCAAGAAGGCAGGTGTGGACGAAGATGAGCTGTTCAAGATCACCATGGCCGTCCGGGAAGCCGCTGTCAACGCGGTTCTGCACGGCAACTCGTACGATCCTGAGAAGCGCATCACCGCCTCCTTTGAGAATACCGGCGAATCGCTGGTCATCCGCATCTCCGATCAGGGCAAAGGCATTGACCCGGCCAATCTGCCCGATCCGCTCGCTCCGGAAAACCTTCTACGCGGCTCCGGCCGCGGCATCTTCCTCATCCGGTCTTTCATGGATGAGGTACACTTCAAGCAACTGCATCCCGGAACCGAGCTGACTCTAATCAAACATCTTGGAACCACCCCATCAGGAAGCTAAGGAGGATTTTTTAGTGAGCATGAAGATTACCACCCGACAGGTGGATGGCGTGACGATTCTGGACCTCAGCGGACGCATTACCCTTGGGGAAGGCAGTGTGTTGCTGCGTGACGCCGTCCGTGATCTGCTGGCCAAAGGATCGAAGCACATTCTGCTCAATCTGGGCGACGTGAATTACATCGACAGTTCGGGCATCGGCGAGTTGGTCAGCGCCTACACCACCGCGCGCAATCAAGGCGGCGAACTGAAGCTCCTGAACCTCACCAAGAAGGTTCATGACCTGCTCCAGATCACCAAGCTCTACACTGTTTTCGACGTGAAGGACGACGAGGCCAGCGCCATCGCCTCCTTTACCCGCAGCTAAATACCCCAGTTGGAAATCGGCCGGGTAAAAACCGGTCAGCGAAAAGCGGCTAGCAGATTGAGTCTGCCGGCCGCTTCTTTTTTGGTCTGAAAAGACCGATGACGGTCAGAACTTTACCACCGGCGCATTCTGCGAGGCCGGGCTGGCGGTGAAGTAGGCGGTATCGGGGCTGAATCCGGCCATGCCGGCCCAGATGTTGTTCGGGAACTGGCGGATATAGGTGTTGTAGTCCTGTAGCGCTTCGTTGTAGCGGCGCCGCTCGACAGCAATTCGATTCTCGGTCCCTTCCAGTTGGTCCTGCAGGGCCAGGAAGTTCTGATTCGCCTTCAGGTTCGGATACGCCTCCGACAGCGCGAGCAGTCTTCCGATTGCGGAATCCAACTGGCCGCTGGCTTGAATCTCACCCTTGCGATCATTGGTCTTCTGCGCATTCAGCAGGCCCGCGTTCGCGTTGGCAACGTCAGCAAACACCGTTTCCTCGTGGGTCGCATAGCCCTTTACCGTGGCGACCAGGTTCGGAATCAGGTCCGACCGGCGCTGAAGCTGAGTCTGCACGTTCGCCCACTGGGTCTGGT
>JASHUR010000373.1 GCA_030039895.1 Acidobacteriaceae bacterium
CGGTTCTCGCCCAGTTCCATCATTCGTTCAACTTCCCCTGTAGGTCGAATACGCATGCGGAGTCACCAGCAGCGGAATATGGTAATGCCCCGCGATGTCGCGCACTTCAAACACAATTTCCACCATCGGATGCAGCGCCGTCACCCCGTTCTTTGCAAAATACTCGCCGCTGTGGAACCGCAGCCGGTACGCGCCCACTTCGAGTGCGGACTCCGCAGGCAGCAGATCACGCACGCGCCCGTCGCCATCCGTCACGCGCGATGCAAGCGCAACCCACGCATTTCCGCGCTTCCGCTCCAGTTCTACGCGTACACCCAGTGCCGGCACTCCGTTTGCCAGGTCAAGCACATGCGATGTAATTCTGCTCATCCCTTCAACCACCTCTTCAGGCGCAATGCTGTAATCTGTCCCTGCTGCTCTGCCGCCTCACGCAACTCAGTCGCATCATCATTCGTCATCCTGCGCTCCAGAATCTCGATCATTTCGTGCGCCGTTTTTCCGGTCGCGCACACAATATAGGTTCGGCCAAACCGTTCTTCATAGCGCTTGTTCCCCTCGGCTAGCGCAGCCAGCACCGCAGCATCTTCCCGTGCGACTGCACTCTGCTCCACCGCCGACCACGCAGCCGACTGGCTCGTCGCCTGAGCCGGCGCTTTCCGTTCGCCAATTCTGGGATGCGTCGCAAACGCCTCCATCCAGTCCGCCGTTTCCATCTCCTGCCAGATCACATCAGCGCGCCACATCAGCTGGTTCTCATCCGCCACCGGACGCGCATCCGACATCAGCTCCGCCCACCTCCGCGACCCGCAACACGGCAGCACCGTCGCCGCGGCCTCGTCCTTCTCCATCGCATTCCACGCCGCCAGTACCGGATTCATCACGCGGTTCCTGCCAGCGTCCGCAGACAATCCTCCAGCACATTGCCCGCCACCAGCCGCCGATACTCTATTGTCGACCGAATATCATCAATCGGCGCAATCATCTTGTCCAGCAATTGCCTACACTCTGCAATCAGCGTCGCATTCACCTTGCGCCCAGCCGCACACTCCTCAATCGCGGCCAGCCGCAGCGGCACCGGAGCCACGCTTCCCATGCCCATCCGGATCGCTTCCACCACACCGTCCTGAACCAGCGCCTGCGCTGCCATGCACACCTTCGAGATGGCCTGCGCATTCCGCGTGCCCACCTTGCGCACGTAATCGCGCCATCCGGCAAACCTGCGCGGCAGCCGCACCGCGAGTATCAATTCATCCTGCGTGAGAGCTGTGCGCTTGTAGTCGAGATGACACTGCGTATAGGGAATCCTTCGCGTCCCGCGCACAGAGATAAGCTCAATCTCTGCCTCATAGGCCAGCAGCGCCGGAGGCGAGTCCGCCGCGGGAGACGCATTCGCCAGGTTGCCCGCCAGTGTCGCGCGGTTCTGGTTCGCGATGCTCCCCACCCACGCCGCCGTCTTGGCCAGCATCGAAAACTCCGCAGCAATCGCCTTGTGCGCGCGAATCTCCGCGAACGTGCACCCTCCGCCTATCACTACGGCATCCGGAGTCACTTCAATCCGCCGCAGCTCCGGCAGGCCCCATACGTTCATCAGGTTCCGTTGCGGCAGCCGCCCCGCGCTGTACTGCACCATCACCTCGGTGCCTCCCGCCACAGGCAGCCATCGCCCCGGTTCGCTCGCCATCAGCTTCAGCGCCGCGGCAAGATTTCCCGGCGAAATCATTTCATACTGCTCCGGAGCCGCTCTCACCGCGCCGCCTCGCTCTCCTGCTTCCGCGCGGCCGCTTCCACCGCTTCAAAAATGCGCATATACCCCGTGCAGCGGCACAAATTCCCGCCCAGCCCTTCGCGAATCTCCTCACGGCTCGGCTTCACGTTGTGCATCAACAGACACTTCGCCGCCATAATCATGCCCGGCGTACACATGCCGCACTGCGATCCACCACAATGCAAGAACGCCTCCTGCACCGGATCAAGTTTCTCCGGGCTGCCCAGCCCTTCAATCGTCACGATCTGCGCATGCGCAGCCTGCGCTACCGGAATAAGGCAGCTGTTCACAAGACTTCCATCCATCAGCACGCTGCACGCACCGCACTCGCCTTCGCCACAGCCTTCTTTCGTGCCCGTCAGCCCCAGCTTCTCGCGAAGCACGTCCAGCAGGCGCTCCATGGGATGCGCGTCCACGGTGCGCTCCACGCCGTTCACCGTCATCACAATGCGCTGCAGGCTCATGCCCCAACCACCTCCACCACCTGAGACTTCACCTGCGCGAGCTTCGTCATCACATCTTCCGGCAGCAGCGGCACAGCGCAAAAATCCGCGCTCGTCGCATGGCTCACCGCATTCACAATCGCCGGAGCCGGCCCGTCCATCGGCAGTTCGCCAATCCCCTTCGCGCCATACGCGCCATACTTATAAGGAACCTCCTCGAAGTACACGCGAATCGGCGGAATGTCCTGCGAAGTCGCAATAATGTAATTCGTCATCTGGTTATTAGCCATGCGGCCCTTCTGCCACACCACCTTTTCGTACAGCGCATAGCCAACCGCCTGCGCAACTCCGCCTTCAACCTGCCCCGTCGCCAGCACCGGATTAATCACCCGGCCCACCTCCTGCACTGCGACAAAATCATCCACCGCCACGCGATAATCCACCGTGTCCACCGTAACCTCGGCCACGTACACTGCCCACGCATAGGCGCCATACGCCTCGCCGCGATACAGCTCATCATCCCAAAACACATTCGGCGGAGCCTCATAGTGCCCCTCCGTGCGCAGCTGCCCATGCTTCCCTACATACATCGAGGCCGCACGCTGGAACTCCTCCGTTGAATACTGCTCGCCGATCAGTCCAGCCTCCGTCAGCACGTGCCGCATCTCCTTCGCAGCCGACTCCACCAGCCTCCCCACCACCATCGCCGTGCGCGACGCCACCGTTGGCCCGCTGTTCGGAACCACGCTCGTATCCGCCGGCCCCATCTGCACCACTCCGTAATCCACGCCCAGCGTCTCCGCAGCTATCTGGCACAGAATCGTGTTCGTGCCCTGCCCGAATTCCGTGCTCGATACAAGCACGCGCAGCATTCCGTCCGCTGTTGCATCCATCGCCGCAACCGAACCCATCCGCCGCTCGCCCGACCCCGTAAAGCCCGCGCCGTGAAGAAAAGCCGCAAGTCCGATCCCCTTCTTCAACGCGCGCCGTTCGTTCTCGCGCGCAAAACGCTGCCGCTTCTCCTTGTATCCGGAAAGCTCCATCGCTCGCGCCAGCAAATGCTCCAGGTCCACGCCCTCCGGAATCACCTGGCCCGTGCTCGTCGTCAGCCCCGGCCGCAAAAAGTTCCTGCGCCGCAACTCTTCCGGAGCCAGCCCGACCGCCGCCGCCACGCGATCCATGTGCCGCTCAATCGCAAACAAGCTCTGCGGAGCGCCAAATCCGCGAAACGCTCCATGCGGTGGCGAATTTGTCGCAAGCGCCCGCGACCGCACCCGCAGGTTCGGCCAGAAGTAGCACCCTCCCGCATGGATCGTCGCCCTTGACAGCACCGTTGACGACAGCGTCGAGTACGCGCCGCCATCCAGCACCAGATCAATCTCCGCGCCCAGCAACTTCCCGTCTTTCGTCACCGCCGTGCGGTGCCGCGTGCGCGACGGATGCCGCTTCGTCGTCGCGGCCATGTCCTCAGCGCGGTCATACACAATCTTCACCGGACGCCCGGCCTTGCGCACCAACAGCGCCGCATGCGCCGCAATCATCGAAGGGTAGTCTTCCTTGCCGCCAAACGCGCCGCCCGTCTCCACCTGCACCACGCGCACTTTGTCTTCCGGCAGCGCCATCAGTTTCACCAGCGACTTGTGCACATAAAACGGACACTGCATCGACCCATAAATCGTCAGCCCCGCCGCATCCGAGTACTCCGCAATCACGCCATTGTTCTCGATGTACAGATGCTCCTGTGCGCCCGTTTCGTACTCGCCCTCTACGATGAAATCCGCGCCGGCCCACACCGCATCCACATCGCCTTTTTCCATCAGGTAGCTTTTGAGCACATTGTCTTCGCCCCACACCGCAGCGTCCTTGCGCTCGCTCTCTGCAATCGAGTGCACCGAGGGCAGCGGCTCATACTCCACGCGCACCGCGGCCACCGCTTCTGCCAGCCTGTGCTTGTCCGCGTGCGCCAGCAGCACAATCGGTTCTTCCGGATGATTCACCACCTCAGCTGCCAGGCACGGCCAGTCATTTTGGATCAGCGCAATGCAATTCGCGCCAGGAATATCCGCCGCGGTCACAATCGTGAACTCGCCCCACGGAATCGCCGGATCAAATGTGATTTTCTTGATGCGACCGCGTGCAATCGAACTGCGCACTGTCGCCCCGTGCAGCATTCCCGGCAGCGTAATGTCGTCAATGTAGCGGGCGGTGCCGCACACCTTCGCTGCGCCTTCTTTGCGCACGCTCGATGTGCCTACAATTCGCTGCTGCAAATTCGCACCTTCAACCGGACCGCGCGCCACACGCAACCGCGCAACCCGCACTTGGAAAAAGATTTCCAATTATACATCGCATCTTCGCGCCTGCTACAAAGCATGCCCGCAGACTCGCTTTGCAAACTCTCCGTCTTCAAAGATGCACTTGCCGCGCACATAGGTAGCCACCACCTGCCCGTGCAATGCCTCACCCACATACGGAGAAATCGCATGCCGGCAATGCAACGCATCGGTGCTCACGCGCGTCTCTGCCTGCTCATCGAACACGACAAAATCCGCATCTCCGCCAACAGCGATTGCGCCCTTCCGCGCATCCAGCCCGGCCAGCTTCGCGGGCATCTCGGCCATCCATCGCGCTACTCTATCCAGACCCAGTCCGCGACCCCTCATCCCCGTCCACACCACCGGCAGCGCCACCGCCAGACTCGAAATCCCGCCCCACGCCGTCTTAAAGCTTCCTTCCTCAATCCGCTTCATCGCCGGCGGACACGGTGAGTGGTCCGTTCCGATCATGTCGATGTCGCCATCCGCCAGCGCCTGCCACAGCCGCTCGCGATTCGCGCGGCTACGGATCGGCGGCGCACACTTATGCAACGTACTCCCATCCGGTATCTCCTCCGCCGCAAAGCGCAAATAGTGCGGACACGTTTCCACCGTCACTGGAAGCCCTTCCGTGCGCGCCTCGCGCAACATGCCCAGCGCCTGCTCCGTCGCCAGATGCACAATATGCAGCCGGAACCCGTACTCGCGGCACAAACTCAGCATCAGCGCAATCGCATCCACCTCCGCCGCATCCGGCCGCGACGCCAGATACGTCGCATACCGCCGCCAGTCGCTGCCCTCCAGCGCCTTCGCCGCACGCTCCAGTGGCGCAGGCAGCTCCGCATGCACCAGCAGCGGCAATCCCGTCGCTCGCAGATGCGGCGCTGCCGCGCGCAACTCCGTTTCATCCACGCGGAAGAACCCATCCACGCCCGGCTCAGCCAGGAAGCACTTGAACCCGCGCACGCCCGCAGCCGCCAGCGGTTCAATATCCTCGCTGTTATTGCCGGAGACGCCACCCCATGCCGCCCAGTCCACCATGCACTCGCCCGCAGCCGCGGCCCGCTTTGCCTCCAGAGCCTCCACCGTGGTCGTCGCCGGCAGGCAATTTAACGGCATGTCCAGCAGCGTCGTAAACCCTCCCGCCGCTGCCGCCCGCGTCGCCGTCGCAAACCCTTCCCACTCCGTTCGCCCCGGCTCGTTGATGTGCACATGTGGATCCACCAGCCCCGGCAGCAACGCCCGCCCGCCAAAATCAAGAACTTCATAATCGCGCGGAACTTCGCTTGCCGATACTACCGCCGCAATCTTCCCCTCGCGCACCAGCACCGCCGCCGCGCGAACCCCCTCCGGTGTCAC
>JASHUR010000374.1 GCA_030039895.1 Acidobacteriaceae bacterium
AAAGAAAATTGGCAAGTCACTTGAAGCAAGAGTCGACGTTGTAGCGCGCGGTAGCCTACTAGAGATTCTCAATTCATATAGAGCGGACCTCAAAGAGCTTCTTAATGTATCTCAGGTCTCTATACAGGCTACGGGGGATTCAGCTGAGAGCGGCGCAGCAATCATCGCTATCGTCCCCGCCGACGGCACCAAGTGCGAGCGCTGCTGGAACTACTACGCCGACGATGGCCCGCAACATGTTCGACAATACGGCCCATGGGTCAATGTCTGCGGACGCTGCTCCGACGCCCTTGACCAGATGGGCTATAAGCACCTCCGCGAGGCTGTAGAAAACGGGGCGCCCGCATGAGCCGTCTTCGCGACCCACGAGGCTGGCTCCTCGCACTCTCTGCTCTTATCGTTGTTCTCGACCGCATCACCAAGTACTGGGTCGGTAAACATGTCGGCATCGGCGACGTCATTGTGGTCATCCCGCGCTTCTTCGCCATCAGCCACGTCATGAACCCCGGCGCAGCCTTCAGCATGTTCAGCTACACCGACCACCCTGAGCGCACCCGCTGGCTGCTCACCGGCTTCTCGCTCGTCGTGGCCCTGGCCGTCTTCATCATCCTTATGCGCATTGGCCGCCGGCTCACGCTCACTGCAGTCTCCCTCGCTCTGGTGCTCGGCGGAGCCATCGGCAACGTGTGGGACCGCATAGCCTACGGCACCGTCGTCGACTTCCTCGAGGTCCACATCGTCCGCTACCACTGGCCCGACTTCAACCTCGCCGACTCCGCCATCGTCATCGGAGGCATACTGCTCCTGCTCGATTCCCTGCGCCCCCGCCATCCTGATCACCCGGCCAGCCAGCCCGACTCCGATCAGCACAGCGACGCCCCGACTCCGCCAGTTTCCTGATCTGATAACTCGCTATTGGCGATTGGCTGTTGCCTGTTGTACATTGGCTTGCGAAAGCTCATTGGAGGATAATCACGCGTGCAGGCATTCGGAAAAATCTCAGTGCTGGTCTTGTCCGCCGCCGTCGTCGCCACTCTTGCCACCGGCTGCGAGACCGGACGCGTCAACAAACGGCACTCCCCTCTCATTCACGTCGATGACGTCTCTACCACCAGCCATCCCAGCACGACCCTGATTTCGAACGGAGAAGGCCAGCCACCCGTGCCCGGTTCGCCCACGGCTGCCGGCCCCAACGGCAAGCAGCCCTGGAATGACAGCGAGGCCCGCGAGAGCCTTGGCGTCGAGGGGGGCATTGCCGCTGCGCCTAATCAGAACCACGCCGAAGCCTTCCAGCGCCAGTAAGCGAGAACTCAGAAGTCAGAAATGCAGCCCGGGAACCACTCCCTGGCTGCGTTTTTGCTTGTCGCTTCGCTTTAAGATAAGGCAAGTCCCTAATCGCCCCGCACGATCTCGTACTCCACTCTCAGGGTTCCCGTCTTCTCGTAGAGGCGGTGCTTTCGTAACCGCAGCTTCGCCCGCTCCGCTGGCGCAGGTAGCAGTTGAATGCCGCCTCCCAGCAGCACTGGGATTACCGATACCTCGACGCGATCCACCAGTCCTGCTTTAAGCAAGCTCCGGAACAAGTCGCCGCCACCGAACAGCGCAATGTCCTTCCCGGGCACCGACCGCAATTCCGTCACAACGCGCTCTGCATCTCGCTCTACTCGCACCTGCGGATAATCGGACGGCCTTAGCGTCTGCGAGAACACAACGTACTGCACCCCCTTTGGCGGCGCATCCTGCCCTTCGCGCAGCATTGCCTCGAATGATTTCCGGCCAATCAGGAATGTGTCGAATTCTGCCATGATGGCTCCAAAGTCTACCTCCGGATCGATGACAATCCAGTCATACTCGCCCCTCGGCCCGGCGATGTACCCGTCGAGGCTCATTGCAACGCCGTATCGAACTAGCCGCATACTGATCCTCCCTGTTAAGGTGGCCGACTGAACCACGCGCAGCGCGGAGCACCTCTCACCTCACACTCTGCTCTTCACATTCTCCCGGATAAATTCCACTACCTTCTCAAGCGGTGTCCCCGGCCCGAAGATCGCCGCCACGCCCTGCGCCTTCAGGCCCTCCGCGTCCTGCTCCGGAATCGTCCCGCCCAGCACCACCAGAATGTCATCCGCACCCCTCTCTCTCAACAAAGCCGTGACGCGAGGCACGATGGCATTGTGCGCGCCGGAGAGGATGCTCAACCCGATACAGTCCACGTCCTCCTGCACGGCGGCGTGCACAATCATCTCCGGAGTCTGCCTCAATCCCGTATAAATCACTTCCATGCCCGCATCCCGCAGCGCGCGCGCAATCACCTTCGCGCCGCGGTCATGACCATCTAGCCCCGGCTTGGCCACCAGTACCCTGATTGGAGTCGTTCGCTCACTCATAAACTGCTGAGAATATCACGCAGCGCAGCTCGTCTGCCCAATTCCGGCTCCAGAAGCCTCTTATTTACAAGTTATGGAACCGATAGCGGTCTTGATAGTCTCACCTTCTGTAACAGTCGCCGTCACCGTGGCCGGGCCATTCGTCGGCCCAAGACACGTCGCCAGGCCATTCGTATCGTTGTCCGCACTACTTATCAGGACATCCACGGGATCTGAAACTGTCCACACGGCTTGCGCATGCCAAACGACTTGGGGGATCGGGCATCCGGGTGGTCCAACGAAGGACTCTGTTGCGAAGAACTGCTCCTGATTGCCGGGCGGAGGGTCCGCGTGATTCGGCTCTCCAGGCGGCTCAGCTGCTGCACCTACGGAAAGCGCAATGGTCAAATTGCACTGATTGGCGCTTCCGGATGCGCAACCCGCCAAGGCGATCATGCAGGCCAGAACCAGCACCAGCATTTTCATGCGCAGAATTATAGCCCTTCATCATCCCCGCATGCGGCTCTCTGCCCTTCGTCCGTTACACTCAGCAAGCGCAATCTTTACCAGGCGAAGCAGCCTGCAGCCGCTCCGCTGACTCACTGAAAGCTTTTGCCATGGTCTAACCATGACATTCGATCGCCGCGATCATGACCATCCAGACCCGGCTTGGCCACCAGCACCCTGATTGGAGTCCTTCGTTCACTCATAAACTGCTGAGAATATCACGCCCGCCCTGTCTCAAGCGTCTAAGACCTGTAAGACCAGAATTGGACCCATCCAAAGCTCTGCATTGGTCCTGCATTTCAAGCAGGCCCTTCAATCCTTTACGATGGTCTGACCATGACATACCCCCGCCGTGATCTCCTTAAACTTGCCGGAGCCGCTTTTGCCACCGGAGCAATTCCCTTCACCGCGGACGCAGCCGCCGCCGACAACCTCAATCCCATGCCCAACCAGCAGTGGCTCAGCGGATTCCTCAACGTTCGCAACTTTGGAGCCACGGGCGATGGTATGACCATTGACACCCCTGCCATCAATCGTGCCATTCAGGCGGCAGCCTCCTCCGGCGGCGGAACAGTGGTCGTACCTGCCGGAACCTATGTCTGCTATTCGATCCACCTCAAAAGCAACGTCTGCCTCTATCTCGATCAGGGAGCCACCATCGTTGCCGCATCCACACCCCTTGAAGGCGTTACTACAGGAGGCTACGACGCCGCCGAGCCACAAGGGCCATGGGAGTCTTACCAGGACTACGGCCACAACCACTGGCACAACTCCCTCATTTGGGGCGAGGGGCTCAACAACATCTCCATCTGCGGCCCCGGCCGCATCTATGGCAAGGGGCTTAGCCGCGACGTCCTTCGCGACAAGAACCTTCCTCCCTCTACCGCCCCCGGCGTCGGCAATAAGTCCATTGCCCTCAAACTCTGCACCAATGTCATCCTGCGCGACTTTTCCATCCTTCAGGGAGGCTGGTTCGGCATACTCGCCACCGGCGCCGACAACCTCACCATCGACAACCTCAAAATCGACACCAACCGTGACGGCATGGACATCGACTGCTGCCGTAATGTCCGCATCTCCAACTGCACGGTCAACTCGCCGTACGACGACGCCATTGCCCTCAAAAGCTCCTACGCACTCGGCTACGTTCGCTCCACGGAAAACGTCACCATCGCCAATTGCTACGTCACCGGAGCCTGGGAGGTCGGCTCACTTCTCGACGGAACCTGGAAGCTCCGCCCCGAAAAATTCGGCGTCGGACGCATCAAGTGCGGGACCGAATCCAACGGCGGTTTCAAAAATATCACCGTCACCAACTGCGCCTTCGACCGCTGCTGGGGAATCGCGCTTGAAACCGTCGATGGAGCCGTTTGCGAAGATATCACTTACTCGAACATTGCTATGCGTGACCTCCGAGGTGCGCCATTCTTTCTCAGGCTCGGCGCGCGCATGCGCGGCCCCGGCAATATCCCCGTCGGCGTGCTGCACCGCGTCCTGCTCAGCAACATCACCTGTTCGGGATCACAGGCCCTGCCCTCCATCCTCGCGGGAATCCCCGGCTACGCCGTCGCAGATGTAAAGATCGACGACCTGTATCTCGAACAAATCGGCGGCGCGCCAAAGTCCATGGCCGCCATCTTTCCGCCGGAAAAGGCGTCTGACTATCCGGAAACCACTATGTTCGGCAATCTGCCAGCAACTGGCATCTTCATGCGCCATGTCCGCAATATTGAGGTGGGCAACGTCGAAATTGCGGTGCAGATGCCTGACGCCCGCACCGCCTTCTGGCTCGAAGACGTCGACACGGCCGACTTCTTCCGGCTTCGCGTCCCCAAAAGCGCGCCTGCCTTCACCCTTCATCAGGTAAAGAACTTCCGCAGCTTTGGCAGCCAGTTCCTAAAGGATGTAGTCCTTGAATCGTCCGCGGAGCGCAGACAGGTTTAGAGAATGGTCAGTGTTATCTGTACGGCCAGATTACCTGTCCCGCGACACCACGAAATCCGGAACCCATAGCAGAGCTCGCTTGTACTCCGAGTCCTGCAGCCCGTTGAGCGCCACGCGCGCCGACTCAGCATACTGGAAGGCCGTGTTCATCGCGAAGTCCACTGACCCGTGCCGGTGCAGGATGTCCAAAATTTCGGTATGCGTTGCATTTTCGAAATTGCGATCCGTCAGCACCGTCTGGATCGCCTCGCGCTCACCATTCGATCCGTTCTCAAGCGCATGGATCACGGCCAGCGTTGCCTTACCTTCGCGCAGGTCGCTGGCCACAGGCTTGCCCAGAACTTCTTCACTGGCTGTGAGGTCCAGCACGTCATCCACAATCTGGAACGCCATGCCCAGCGTCCGCCCGTACTCGCCCATGTGGTGCTCGGTTGCCGCGTCCGCGCGCGCCAGAACCGATCCCAACTTCATTGAAACCTCAAACAGGCACGCCGTCTTGCGATAGATCAGAGAATTGTAGTCCTCCTCGCCGATCGCCAGCCCCAGCTTCTCCATCTGGAGCAGCTCGCCTTCCACCATCTGCTGGGTCAGGCCAATCAGCAGGTCCAGAATCCGGAAGTTCCGCTCTTCCAGCGCCGTACGGAACGCCTGCATGTATAACCAGTCGCCGGCCAGCACGCACTTTGCGTTGCCCCAGGTCGTGTTCGCTGAGGGCCGTCCGCGCCGCGTGTCCGCCGCGTCAATAATGTCGTCGTGGACCAGCGTGGCCGTGTGCACCATCTCGACCACCGCGCCGAGCCGGATCATCCCCTCGCCCGAGTACCCTTGCGACTTGGCCGAAAGCAGCAGCAGCGACGGACGGATGCGCTTCCCGCCGCCCTCGCGCAAATACCCTGAGATTTCAGTAATCGCCGCCACAGACGACACTGACTCCGACCCGAACTCGCGCTCAATCGCAAGCAGATCATCGTGCAGCAGATCGAAGACCTCTTTTGCCGTCGCTATGGCCAGTGTGCTCACGCCTGTTCCTGCAATCCCTTTCTAATTCGTTCGGTAGTTCGTAAACTGCAGCTCCAGGCCAAAATCATGGCCCCTCAACAAAGCAATCGCTTCTTGTAGAGTATCGCGGTCCTTGCCGCTGATGCGCACCGTATCTCCCTGAATGGATGCCTGAACCTTCTTTTTGGAGTCTTTAATCACGCGCACAATCTCTTTTGCCTTCTCGGTCGGAATCCCTTGCTGCAAACTGATCTTTTGCCGGACTGTCGACCCCGCCGCCGGCTCTACCTTGCCGTAGGTCAGGTTCTTCAGCGACACCCCGCACTTCACCAGCTTCTGCTGCAAAATCTCCATCACCGCCTTCAGCTTGTATTCGTCCGCCGAAGCCAGTTGCAGCGTGTCCTCACCCTCCAGCTTGATCTCCGAGTGGGAGTTCTTCAAATCAAACCGCGTATGAATTTCCTTCGACGCCTGGTCCACGGCGTTGCGAACTTCCTGCATGTCCACCTTTGAAACCACATCGAATGAATTATCTGCAGCCATCCCTTACTCCCTGCTCTTTTAGAGTATCCGTTTTCCACCGCGTTGCAGTCCATTCGCCATAAATTACTTCCGGCCTGCCAACCCAAAAAACCGCTCGAAATTCCCCGCCGTGCGCAAAGCCGCTTCTTCTGCCGCAATTCCCTTCACTTCTCCCGCCCGCTCCGCAACCCGTGCCACCCATGCCGGTTCGTTACGCTTGCCGCGGTTCGGCGTCGGAGCCAGAAAGGGCGCGTCCGTCTCAATCAGCATCTTCTCCAGCGGAACCTGCGCCATCACATCCCGGATGGGCTGCGCCTTGGGAAACGTCACATTCCCCGCAAACGAAATCAGGAACCCCATGTCCATCGCCCGTCGCGCATGCTCCCACTCGCCCGTAAAGCAGTGCAGAATTCCGCCCAGCCCCGTTGCCTTCCAATCACGATCCAGCATCGCCAGCGTGTCGTCCCACGCGTCGCTCGACCCGTCCGACGGCCTGCAGTGAATCACAATCGGCTTCCTGCGCCCCGCTGCAATCTCCATCTGCCGCCCGAACACCGTCTTTTGTACCTCGCGATCCGAGTGCTCATAAAAATAGTCCAGCCCAATTTCGCCGCACGCCAACACCTCCGGCACATTCAGCAGCGAATCCAGCTTCACAAGCGCAGCCTCGTCCGCCAGCTTCGCCTCATGCGGATGCACCCCTGCTGTGACGTAAATCACAGGGATGCTCTCGCGTCCGGCATAGGCCCTCGCAAGCTCCAGCGCCCGATGCATCGTCTCCGGTCCGTCGCCAATCCCGATCGACAAAATTCCCCGCACCCCTGCTGCATACGCTCGCTCCAGCATGGCCTCGCGGTCGTCATCGTATCGGGCACTATCGAGATGTGCGTGCGAATCAATCATGGCAATCTGCTGTTTACTGTTTACTGTTTGCTATTGGCTCTCATTTGAGCTTCGCACCAACCTCTACATCCTCCAGAAACCCTGCCAGCACTGGCCTTCCGCCTTCCAATGAAGCTGCAAGAAGCATCCCATTCGATTCCAGCCCGCGCAGCTTGCGCGGAGCCAGATTCGCGACAATGACAATCTTGCGTCCGATCAATTGTTCCGGGGCATATGCCTCAGCGATACCCGCCAGAATCTGCCGCTGCTCGTAACCAAGATCCACTTCAAGCCTCAGCAGCTTGTCGGCCTTGGGGACGCGTTCGGCAACCTTGACCTGTGCAACGCGCAGCTCGACCTTGGCGAAGTCATCAATGCTGATCTTGCCTTCCGGCAGGGCTGGCGCTGCCTTCTCGGCAGATTTTTCAGGAGCTCTCTCTGCAAGTTTCTCCGTCGCGGCCCCAGTGCCAATCTTCGAATCGCTCAGCGGCGGCAGACCTGCACCAAAGATTTCCTTCACGAAATTCTCAAACGCCACGACCGCGGCGCCTTCTGTGGTTGACTCAGCAATGCGCACAGCCAGCCCATCCAGAGCCGCATGCAAACGCGACGCATGCGGCTTGTCTGCAACCTTTGCAGTTACGGCCCTGGCAATCGCGCTCGTATCCGCCTTCACCGCCGTTGCTCCGTTCCCCATCGTCTTGTTCTCCGTTGCCTCGCCTTCTGCCCGCTCCACTCGAACCTCCTTGACCTCCTCCGTTACTGCCGGAGAATTCTTCTCTTCAATCTCTTTCATCCGCGCCACTGCGTCTTTCTCCGCGCGCGGAAACACCGGGTTAAGTTCGCCGAGCTTTGTCCCCGGCTTCAGCCCACCCCATTCAATCTGCTTTAGATTCGCTGTCTTAATATCGCCCAGCCCAAGC
>JASHUR010000038.1 GCA_030039895.1 Acidobacteriaceae bacterium
CCGCCTTAAAAAGTCGGGCCCTATTACTCCATCCACCCTCAAGGGCGTCACGCTCACCATCTGCGGAGATATATTCCACAGCCGCGTCGCCCGTTCCAACGCGCTGCTTCTGCCGCGCCTCGGCGCCCGCGTCATTCTGTGCGGTCCGCCTCCTTTGCTGCCTGAAACCGCCGCCCAAATCAAGCCCAAAGATGCCACAGGTAGCATCGAGATCGAACGCGACTTCAACCGGGCGCTGGCGCAGGCCCAGGTCGTCATGATGCTCCGCATTCAGGCCGAACGCCTTGCAGGACTCGCCCTTGACCTTGAGGAGTACACGGCCCGCTATCAGGCCAACGCAGAACGCATCGCACAATATGCGCCGAAAGCCGTCATCATGCACCCCGGCCCCATGATCCGCGGTCTCGAAATCACCAGCGAAGTTGCCGACGGAGCGCAGTCGGCAATCGAGGAACAGGTGCGCAACGGAGTTGCCATCCGCATGGCTCTCATCTATCGCGCTCTTAGCGTCTCAAAAGGAAGGAGCTTGCGATGAAGCCTATTCTCATCCGCGGCGGACACCTCATCGATCCTTCCAGTGGCATTGACGCTCCCCGTGATGTTCTGCTCGCCGACGGCAAGGTTGCCGACGTCGACAAACCCGGCAAAATCAAGCAGGCGGGAGCGGAAGTAATCAACGCCAAAGGCCTCGTCGTTGCTCCCGGCCTGGTTGATATCCACGTTCACCTCCGCGAGCCCGGCCAGGGATATAAGGAGACCATCGCAACCGGCACCACTGCCGCTGCCGCTGGTGGCTTCACCTCCGTCTGCGCCATGCCCAACACAATCCCGGTCAACGACTCGCCGGAAATCACCCGTTGGATGCTCGCGCCCGAACGCAACGCCTCCATTCGCGTGTTTCCCATCGGCGCTGCAACGCGCGGATCCATGGGCGAGGCCCTCACCGAGTACGGCTCGTTGCGTGCCGCCGGGGCCGTCGCCGTTACCGACGACGGCAAACCTATCCTCGGCGACCGCATCATGCGCGAAGCCCTCATAGCCGCAGCCCGCGCCGGCCTGCCCGTCATCCAGCACGCTGAGGACACGCGCCTCACCGGTGGCTGCTCCATGAATGCCGGCCCCGTCGCCTTCCGGCTCGGTCTGCGCGGCATGCCTGTTGAAGCTGAATCCAGCCTCGTCGAGCGAGACATCCGCCTGCTGGCCGAGGTTCGCGATGCCCGTGCTCATCTCCACGTCGCGCACCTCTCCACCAGGGCCGCGCTCGATGCCGTCCGCAAGGCCCGCCGCAACGGGCTCCGCGTAACCTGTGAAGTCACCCCGCATCACTTTGTTCTGAATGAAGAGGCGGTGGGCAGCTACGACACCAACGCCAAAATGAATCCGCCGCTGCGCTCCGAAGCCGACCGCGAAGCCATGATCGAAGGCATCCTCGACGGCTCTGTAGACGCCATCGCCACCGATCATGCTCCCCACGCATTGCACGAGAAGCAGCAGGAGTTCGACCGCGCTCCCAACGGTATCACCGGCCTTGAGTCCGCCCTCGGCTTGGCAATCACGGTATTGCACGCACAACACAACATGCCGCTCAGCCGCATCATCTCGCTGCTTAGCACGCAGCCGGCAAATGTTCTTGGACTCAAAGGTCGCGGAACCCTGGCTATAGGCTCACCCGCTGATGTTGTCCTGTTCGACCCGGCGAAGAAATGGGTCTTTCACTCCTCGGCTTCGCGGTCCAGGTCAAAAAACACGCCCTTCGATGGTTGGAACCTCCAGGGCAAAGTCCACACCACCATTGGTGAGGGTAGGGTCGTATTCCGATCAGAAGATTAAAGCCGGATATCCGAGCGAGACAGGACCGGCAAGATTAGGGTATGTGTGCCTGCGGGACGCCCCGAATTGCACCGCCCGTCCCGACCTCTTGACCGGCTGGCCACCGGCTAAAGACCCTCTGAGCGCCATCTCGAACAAGCGGAACGACCCGGGCGGCAGGAGTTACCCATCGGTAACCTTTTTGGAATCATTACGATAAGAAAAAGGCCAATGGGAGCCTCGCATTTCTCGCTGCAATCTCCGCCTGTCCCCGCACTCTATGTGCCCCAGTAAATCTGGCGCATCCTATTAAAAAATTTACAACATACACTCTTGACAAACCGTCGGGGAGGTGTAAAAAATAGGGCCACACTACCTCGCTCTGTCCCGGCCCTTGATGTGTTTAAATTGCGTAGACTGCGCGCGGGGACATTATTCGGTATACTCCCTCGCTCTCTAAGGATGTTGTTGCAGGGTATCTGCATGCATAGAACGAACCACTCTTCAGACTTGACCAGCAAGACAGTGAAGTCTGCGTCAAGAAAGTCTCTTCGTCATCGTTTCAGGGACGAAGCAGGTGCCACGATCGTTGAATTCACTCTGGTGATGGTCTTTCTCTTTTTGCCCGTAATGACCAGCGTGGTGGCCTTGAGTTGGATTATGAACCAATATCTGGAGCTGACGAATGCTGTGAACCTGGGCGCGGCCGCTCTTGCAGAAAGCCGAGGCTACACCACCGATCCATGCCTGACGGCTGAGGAGCAGGCTTACGCAGTGGCCCCAATGCTTAGCCCAGCGAATCTCACGTTCCAGTATACGTTCGGCACTATGTCCAGCTCAGGAGTCTTTACCCCTACTTCTGGAGCATCGTTTAACGGAGGTGGCGCTGCTGGTAAGAACGACGCTTCAGGGTGCAGCGCGACCGGATCTACTGGCGCTTCAGCCAATATGGTGGCAGGCAATTGGGTCCGAGTATACGGCACTTATGCTTGCGGCTCCCCATTCGGAGCCATGGGCATGGGCTGGCTCAACTCATTGGCCTCTGGCTGCCATCTCACGGCAGTAATAACGCAGGTGATCCAATGAAAACAGCAAGGCATATCGCAGTATTCTTTCGGCTTCCCGTTGAGATCCGGTCGATAAAACGTCGCGGCCGCCTTCATGTCTGCGGAGACCGAGGTTCTGCGCTTGTTGAATTCGCCCTTGTGCTGCCTGTCCTGCTGCTTTTTATCACCAGCGTAGTCGCCATGGTATTCACCTTCAACCAGGCTCTGGAATTTGAGAATGCCACTATCATCACCGGGCAGCTCCTTGCCATCAGCCGCGGCAATGTCTCTGACACCACCACCAACAACGTATGTCTGTTAGCTGAGAACGGGTTTTACGCCGCTGCGCCGAATTTTAACCAGAGTGACCTTACATTCTCCTTTGTATTTAACGCAATTTCGTCGAATGGCACTGTTACAACCACGACGATTTCCGGAGCCAATCCTAAATCAGCATCCAACACGGGGTGCGACACCACAGCATACGATCAGATGAATCAGGGCTCTTCGGTTACGGTTCTCGTCACATACCCTTGTATCAGCCCGTTTGCAGTCTACGGCGGTGGAGCTTACTCAAATGGGACGACGTCTAACGCTCTCAACTTTAACTGCGCCCTCGCTTCGGAAGTAACGGAGATCATCCAATGAAACACAACTTTCAGTCTCTTCTGCGCTGTGCGCTCAGGGATCAGAACGCACAGGTACTGCCTATGATGGCGCTCATGATGGTCGCCTTTATCGGGTTCGCCGGCTGTGTAATCGATGTCGGCAAGGTCTACTATGCCTACAACGAGCTCCTGGCATCGACCCAGGCGGCCGCGCTGGCCGGAGGGCAGGCAATCTCAAATACCGAAATCACCGTGCTGAATAATTCAAAGCAGGCCATTCCGGATGCGACCCCACAGGAGGTCGCGGCGTACTACAGCTCCCAAACTCAAACCAGTTCGTCGCTTCCGGTGTTGGGCACGAACGCCAATCCTATCTTTCAGACCGTGTCCATTCCAACGCCCTTCCCTCAGGTTTCCTGCAATAGCACTTTGGAAGCGGCGCCTTATAACATCTCATGTATCACCTACAATGGCGGTGGCAGCTCAACCGCAAACGCCATCCAGGTGGAACAGCAGGCAACGGTAACGACATGGTTCGTTGGGCTCTTTGGCGCCAAGTCCATCACCCTCACGGCATACGCGTCCGCGGCCCGGGCCGGTGCGGCAACCACTCCGTATAACGTGGCCATCGTTGTCGACTCAACGGCGTCAATGCAAACAACCGACGACAATTGCTCCTTCGGCAAGATCTCAAGGTTCCAGTGCGCATTGGACGGCGTCCAGGTGCTGCTCGAAAATATGGCGCCTTGTTACTCCAGCGAGACGACGTGTGGTACCGCGACCAACGGTATCACCGCGACCCCAATAGACATAGTTTCCCTCTTTACATTCCCCAACTTTACGACTGCCTCCATGCCCTATGAATACTGTAACGGCGGCGCCAAGGGGAGTTCATGCGCTTACAACACCAGTGGCGAGCCTGTTCCTGAGCCGTACACCTATCCATCGACAAGCGCAACGAGCTATACGTCGCTCTCGACTTCGGCGGGAAATGTGTCTTACCTGGTTACTTACGCCTCTGGCGGCGTGGGCTCTGGCTCCAATGGTTTTGTGAACGACTACAAAACGGACGACCCGACCAGCACACTCAACACTTCATCTGATCTCGTGAAGGCCATAGGCTGTTGCATTAACCTTTCTACTGACAAGCCGACCGGCACGCTGACGGCCGGTATGGACGCCGCGGGCGGCGAGGGAACCTACTATGCCGGCGTGATCTACGCCGCAGAAGCAGCGCTTTATGCCGAGCTGCAGGCGAGACCTGGTTCGCAGAACGTGTTGATCATCCTCAGTGATGGCGACGCATCCGCGTCTCAATCCCAGATGCAATCCACAAACAACGGGTATACCCTCAGCAAAAGCGGCACGTACCCGTCATATAATGACGAGTGCTCCCAGGCGGTCACAGCAGCGGGCGGTACGATCGGTTCGAGCTGGACGCCTGACACATCTGCCTTTACGACGGCCCGTGCCAGCGTCGAGAGAGTTTATGCAATCGCCTATGGCTCGGAGACCGGCAATTGTGCCAACGATACCATATCACCGTGCGACACGATGAAGGAGATGGCCTCAAACTCGGGCTATTTTTATTCGGACAACAACCAAAGCGGGGCTGGCAACGATGCAACCTGTGTCGGAACTGGTGCGACTACGAGTCTTGCGCAGATATTTACGGACATCGCGTCGGATTTCAGCAACTCCCGATTGATTCCTAACGCCGTCTTCGGAGGCACATGATCGACGGCTGAAGAG
>JASHUR010000375.1 GCA_030039895.1 Acidobacteriaceae bacterium
GTGCGGGAGCGAGATGGGCTTGATCTCGGCTCCGGCGGCGCGGAGCTGCTCGATGGATGCTTCGATGGGACGGCGGACTTCGGGATCGAGGCCTTCGGCGAAGTATTCCGAAGGAACGCCGAGGCGGAGGCCTTTGACACCGGCGTCAATGCCGGCGGAGTAGTCGGGCACGGGAGCGGTGGATGAGGTTGCATCGCAGGGGTCGTGTCCGGCGATGACCTGGAGGACCGTGGCAGTGTCGCGCACGTTGGCGGCGAAGGGGCCGATGCGGTCGAGGGATGAGGCGAAGGCGATGAGTCCGTAGCGCGAGACGCGGCCGTAGGTGGGCAGAACGCCGACGACTCCGCAGAAGGACGCGGGTTGGCGGATGGAGCCTCCGGTGTCGGTGCCGAGGGTAGCGACGGCCATGCCAGCGGCCACTGCGGCAGCGGAACCACCTGAAGACCCGCCGGGAACGCGATCGGTGGCGTGCGGGTTACGGACAGGGCCGTAGGCGGAGTTTTCGTTCGAGGAGCCCATGGCGAACTCGTCGCAATTGAGCTTGCCGAGCAGCACGGCTCCGGCGTCGGCCAGGCGGCGGACGGCGGTGGCGGTGTAAGGAGGCTGGTAGCCTTCGAGAATTTTTGATCCGGCGGTGGCGGGAAGGCCCTGCTGCGTGAGCACATCCTTGATGCCGATGGGGACTCCAGCGAGCGCGGGCAGGGATTCGCCCTTGGCGGCCGCAGCGTCGATGGTGGCGGCGGTCTTGAGTGCGGCGTCGCGGTTGAGCGCGAGGAAGGCGTGGATGGTCGGGTCGTCGGCGTCGATGCGCGCGAAACAAGCCTTAGCGGCGTCGGTGGCCGCGGCCGTGCGGTCTGAGAGGGCGGCACGAAGCTCGGAGATGGTCGGCAGTGCGGAGTCTATTTTGGTCATGCGGCTTTCCGTGATGCGGTTGATGAGGCGTGCATTGGGCCTCAATGAATGACGTTAGCGCTCGATGACTTTGGGGACTTTAAAGAACGCTCCGTCGGTTTCCGGCGCGGAGGCCATGACGCGGTCGCGCGGCAGGCAGGGAATGGGTGTGTCCGGACGGAGCGCGGATGATGCATTGCCGAGGACTTCGGAGACCTGGGACATGGGTTCGACGGCGGATGTGTCCAGCTCGTTGAGCTGGGCGACGTAGTCGAGGATGGCGTTGAGGTCGCGCTGCATGCGGAGTTCTTCGTCGGCGGAGAGCTCAAGGTAAGCCAGCTCGGCGACGCGCCTGACGTCGCTAATGGCGACGCGTTCGGTTGCAGTATTTGTGTTGCTCATAACAGCCTTCAGTATAAATCGCGAAGTGCAAGGTGCTGGCGATGTGGCGTTGGTGTGTCCTTTGCTACTTCTGCTCGTGGCCGCCCATGAACATGGCTTCGACGCGGTTGTCTGAATCGACGTAGGCCCAGGCGCTGAGTGGGCTGCTGCCGGTGATGGGATTGTAGAAGCGCATGTCTTGAAATTCGATGGTGTGCCAGCCGGGCCTGGGCAGCCATGCATCGGGCGCGGGTGCATTGCCGACGTCGGTGACGAGCGGGAACATGGACCAGTCGAGGTAGACGCGACCGAGGTAGCTCTGTTTGGCGGCGGCGACGGCGGGTGTGACTTCGGGCTTGTAGATGGTCTGGGCCGTGTCAGTACCTACGTCATCGTGGAGAGTGTGGACTTCGATTACGCGATAGTCGTCGGGGATTTCGGCGACGACGCGCCACGCGAAGGGGTCGATCATGGCCGGCTCGGCGTTGATGCGCGTGATGGGTTGGCTGATGTAGCCACCGTTGCGGACGAGCGTAATGGCGTGGGCATGCTCGGCATTGCGGAGCGACCACCAGAGCACGATGAAGATGAGGGCAGCGATGGACCAGCCGCGTCCGGGAAAGTTATTGGGAAAGCGGGTGCGGCGCACGCCGATCTCACGGTCGGTGAGGCCGAAGATCCAGGGCATGAAGAAGGACGCGAGGAGCGCGAGGAAGATGACGGGATCGAAGATGGAGACGATGCTCCACGCGTACCAGTGCGGATTGAAGGGAAAAAAGGGGCGCAGGCCGTAGCTGTTGGTGTAGTCGAGCAATAGATGACTGAGAACGGCAATGAATGCGAAGAGCCAGAGCAGGCCCCAACGGGGCGCGAGCGCGGGCGGCTTTTTGCGCCAGCGATGGATGAGCCAGACGAGTCCTACAACGGCGAGCGCGACGAAGGGCGCTCCCAGGAGCGTGTGCGTGATGCCGCGATGGTGCTGAAAGCCGGTGACGGGGCCGCGGAAGCCCCAGAATACGTCGATATCGGGCGCCTCGGCGGCGAGCGTCATGGCGAGAGTGGCGTAGGCGGTCTTGCGGTTGAAGCCGGTGCGGCTGAGGCAGGCTCCGGTTAAAAAGTGAGTGACTGGCTCCACTCTTTGCAGGATAGCTGGTAATGCGTCGAGCGAGCGACTGGAATGCGCGGGGTTGAGTAGAATCCTGCCATGAGCAAAGCGGCGGCGGAGCAGAAGATCGAGGCGTTGCGGGAGAAGATCCGGCATCACGACTACCAGTACTACGTGCTGGATTCGCCGGAGGTCACCGACGCCGAGTACGACGAGCTGATGCGCAAACTGAAGGCGCTGGAGGCGGAGCATCCGGAGCTGGTGACGCCGGACTCGCCGACACAGCGCGTGGGAGGCAAGCCGAAAGAAGGCTTTGCGAAGGTTGAGCACTCGCGCCAGATGCTGTCGCTGGACAACGTGAACAGCGAGGAAGAATTGCGGGACTGGGACCGGCGCGCGCGCGAGCTGGCGGGCAAGAGCGCGGAGATTGCCTACGTATGCGAGTACAAACTGGACGGGCTGTCGATGGCGTTACAGTACCGCGAGGGCGCGCGCGGCGCGGCCTATCTGATGCGCGGCATTACGCGCGGCGATGGGACGACGGGCGAAGACGTGACCGGGAATGTGCGGACGATCCGCTCGGTTCCGCTGTCGGTGTCTAAGAAAAAGCTGGAGAGCGCGAAGATGCCGGCGAACTTTGAGGTCCGGGGCGAGGTGATGATGCCGTTCACGGCTTTCGCCAAGATGAATG
>JASHUR010000376.1 GCA_030039895.1 Acidobacteriaceae bacterium
ATGCCTCTCCTGCCCGCCGATCTCACTCCTCAGCAGCGCGATCTCGCGAAGTCCGCCGGGGCCATCGTTCAGTTGCTCTTCACCAGCCGCTACGCACAGGCCTTCGCGACATTCCAAAAGCTCATCGCCCAGCACCCCAACACACCCTGGCTGCACTACGCCTACGGAGACGCCCTCGACTCGCCCTCGCAGTACAACGACGCGAAGACCCAGATGCGCGCCGAGATGGAGCTCTCACCGCACAGCCCTCTGCCTTGGATAAGAATCGCTGCCATCTCCGTGCGTCAGCATTTACCCGCCGACGCACTCGATGCGGCGCAAACCGCCGTCCACATGGCCCCGGACTCTGCCGAAGCCCGTTTTCAACTGGGCCGTGCCTGGCTCGAAAGTGGTGACCCGCAGAAAGCCATCACAGAACTAAATAAGGCCAACAGCATTCGTCCTGACAGCCCCGAAATACATTTCATACTGGCGCGGGCTTATTCCAAGGCCGGACTTCCGCAAAAGGCAGCCGCCGAGCGCGCCACATTCCTGCAGCTTCAGGCGCTCGCCGCCGGCAATTCACAACGCTCCGATGCAGCGCAATCCATCCTGCAGTCCAACACCCAGCCGCCCCAAAACTAGCTCTTCATCCGGCTCTGGATGTGTTTTGCCAGTTTTTCAATCTCGTGAGCCTCTCTCAGAAGCGACAGTGGCAGCATTTGCGCCACATTCGTGTTGTCCACCTGCGTCGCAAAACCGGCTGCCATCTGGTACAGCTTCTGCGCGTCCGCTTTGATCTCGTTCCACGTCGCCGGAGGAATTGGGTTCCCCGGCCCGCGCAATGGGATGTCCTGCTGGCCCAGCTGAACTGGTGCGTTCATATTTGTCGGCGCGTTCGGCGATGGCAATGGCTGCGGCGTCGGATGCAACTGTCCTTCAGCTGTTGATGAATCGAGCCTGGATGCGAGAATCGCCGCCACCGCTCCACCCATCGTGAGCATCACACCCCTTCGCGTCGATTGCATTGCGCACCTCCTCAATCGATGACGACCATACTACCCCTGCATCCTGAAACCTGCTCAGCATGTCCGATTCAGGCTTCCACAAAACGAAATGCGTGCCCGTTCGCTGGCGTTAAAAAGCTGCGCCGCAGATTTGACAACTTCTCCACGGCGATTTGACGACACATGTCCCTGCGCATCGCTATGGTCTTTTCTCGTAGGAGGGCAATCCCAATGAATAACATCATCCGCTCAGCCATCTTCGCTACAGCCGCCATCTGCGCCACAGCCGCATTCGCTGCTGATAGAGCGGTGGTTGACATTCCATTCAACTTCGTCAGCCAGGGCAAGACCTTTCCCGCCGGACGCTATGCCGCAACCCTGGACCAGAATCAGGGCGTGCTGGCGCTCAGCAATATGGACAACGCAAACTACTCGGCCCACTGGACGGCTAATCCTGCCGACTTCAACCCCAGCAACGAGAAGTTGACCCTCAAGTTCGATGATCTGGGTCATGGTCACCTGCTGCGCACCATGCAGCTCGGCCCCCGGATCACATCAAGACTGGACGCTCCCGTACGCCGTGACAATGCGGGCAGCATTCCGGCCCCGGAAAGCGGCCAGTAACGCAGAACAACTCGTCACAGCCCGCGTTGGACGCTCCGGCGCGGGCTCTTTTTTAACTTCGCACGTCCGGCATCAGATACTCCGGCCCCACCGGGTCCGTCACCGACTCTTGCACGATCGCATCCATCCTGGCCATCGCAGCGTCATCCAGCTTCCACCCGAAAATTCCATCCACCGCGCTCAACTGCTCAGGACGTTTCGCGCCCCACAGCGCCGCGCTCACTCCCGGACGGTCCAGCACCCAGCGCGCCGCCAGCTCCAGCACGCTCTTGCCGTAATTCTCGTGCGCAAACGCGCCCAGCCGCGCAACTGCATTCAGATACTGCTCGAACCTCGGTGGCTGAAATTTTGGATCAACGCGCCGGACGTCCCCTTCAGCAAACTTTGTGTCCAGCGTCAGCCGTCCCGCCAGCAGACTGCGGCACAACGAGCTGTATGTCAGCACCGCAATTCCATGCTTCCGGCAATAAGGCAGGACCTCACCGTCAATCGCCCGCTCAAACAGATTGTAGGGCGGTTGGTTTGAGTGCAGCGGCGCCACTCTGCGAAAAGCATCCATCTGCGCCGCCGAAAAGTTGCTCACTCCGATCGCGCGAATCTTGCCCTCTTCATACAGTCCCAGCAGCGCCTCCGCCGGCCGCTCCATCGGAATCGTCGTATCCGGCCAGTGGATCTGATACAAATCCACGTACTCCGTACCCAGCCGCCGCAGCGAGTCCTCAAATTCCTGCCGCAGTCGCACCGGATCGGAATTCGCAAACACTCCGCGCTCATTCCACTCCAGTCCTGCCTTGGTGGCAATGTAAAACTTCTCGCGCTGCCCATGCTGCCGCATCGCCCGGCCCACCAATTGCTCCGCGCGGCCATACCCGTAAATCGGGGCCGTATCAATCAGGTTAATGCCGTGTTCGAAAATCGCAAGGCAAGTCGCAATCGCGTCGCCATCGCTCACCTCGCCCCACTCCGTACCGCCAATGGCCCACGTGCCCAGCCCAATGCGCGATACCTCTGCCGAATTCAACGTAAAGCGTTCCATATCTGCCAGCATATAAGATGCTTGTGGACAAGACAGGCCATCCGTCGCCGCTCGCAACCAGGCTTACAGGAGAGAAGCATGTGTTCCGTTTCAAGAAGAAGCTTCCTGACCAC
>JASHUR010000377.1 GCA_030039895.1 Acidobacteriaceae bacterium
TTCCAGCGCGTCCATCCACCCGGAATAGGCGCGCTACTCTACGCGATAGCTTTTGTGATGGTTTGCTGGCTCGTCGTGTGGCCTCTCTACATTAAGAAGATCTTCATTAAGGTTTAGCCGGGACGGTTGCAGTTCCGTGCATGAACTCGTTGTAGTGCCGCATGTACTCGGCCTTGTACGCATCAACAGCGCGCGCATAGCTTAGCTCCGGAGCATCCGCAAGCCGGCCCCACGCGATCTGCACTGTATGCGTCCCGGGTGGAACTCTCACTGCGCCGCCGGAAACCGGCACATTGTTGCCATCGGCCAGCACGGACGAGACCCGCATAAACCACGGCAGATGAACGACGATCTGCTTCGGCGCATTCACCCAGCTGGAGTCAATGTGTAAAGTTGCCGAAGAGTCACTCGGCTGGTCGAGCGTCAGGCTGACCATGCCAAAATCGGTCGGCACGTTTTCAGCGGAGATATGTTTCCCCGCTCCAATCCAGTCCGGAGACAGCACTGAAAGCAGATGCAGATTGTCGCCGTCTTCGCGTACGAACATATTCCGCAACAGCGTGCGGTACTCGGCTGCAAACCATCCGTGCGGCGACAGGTTTCCCTCAAAATTCCTGTCTCCCCAGGGATGGATCGCGTATTCAAATCCTGCCTGCGTAGAACTGGTGTGCAGCAGCAGTCCGTACAGCTCATGCACCGCCTGATCCTGATCGCCGCGAATCACCTCGGTCAGCGTGTTCTTGATGGTCAGATAATGATGGAGATAGCGGCCATCCCCATAGGTCATGATCCCTTCCTGATACTTAGCCTGCGTGGTCTTCAGCGTGGCCGTAATACGCGGATCATCCGGCGGCAGCACATGCTCTGGATATGTGCCGAGCAGGTTGCCCCAGTCCTGACCGCCCTTCTGGCCGTCGAGTGCAGGAGGAATATAGCCTCCGGTCGTTGCCGTCACCTCATCCAGACGCTTCAGGAAAGTCGCCCTGTAGTCGTCATACTCGCGCTGAAAGTCCGCCGCGTCCTGTGTCTTGCCCAGCGACTGCGCCATCAGGATCGCTTCGTGCAGGCCATCGAGCGCCAGGAAGTTGTATCCCGTAATGTGGCCCTTGATGTACTCGTTATCGAGCACATCCGACGCCGGCATCAGATGCATCGGGTCCGCAGCGCGCGCCTGCTTAAGCCACGCAACCGCCTTGACGATGGAAGGAAATACCTGCTCGGCAAAGGCGCGATCGTGCGTAATGCGATAGTGCTGGCCGTATGCCCACAGCGTCTCACCCCAGCCGTCGTATTGCTCGGGCTGGGAAAGAAAATTCCCGTCCGGCGTTTGCCAGTCCGCGAAGAAGTTCAGCACCTGGCGTGCGATCACCGGATACCCCGTGACGTCATACGAGTGAACAATGTCCGACCCGTCCCGCAGAAAGAATGAGTGGTAATGGAGGTCATTCACAGCCTGGATATAGTTGTCGCCGATTTTATTGCGCGCAATCAGGTCGTAAATCAGACTCGCGCGAAAAACATCCGTCACCTTCGCCTCAGGAACCGTCAGCCGCATTCCCCGATGCAGAATTGCTTCCCAGAAATCGATCGTCCGCGCCTGATAGTCATTAAACGAAGCGTTCTCCACCGCTGCCAGCTCAGGCCCCGGCGCAACCGGAATCACAGGCAGCTTGAAATCCAGAACATAATCTTCGCCGGGAGCCAGCATCTTGCTGTAGCGAACAACTCCCGCTGGCGTTGTAGGGAGAATATCGAGCACGCGCGGAGTCAGATCAGGGGGCCTGTTGTAGAACTGCCGCAGCGTAAACGACATCTCCGCCGGGTTCTCCGGAAACACATACATCGCCTTGCCGCCGCGAACAAACGCATCGCCGGAAAACTCATATTTCCATGACTTACTGAATAGGACTCCCGGCTGGCGGTAGTCTCCGGGCCGCGCTGCCTCCGCCGGCCGGGGAAAGCGGTTGTCGCCGATTGGGCTCGGGGTATTCGATGGCGCCTGATACCGGAAGCCCGCAGCCAGCAAGGCACGCGTCGGAATTGAATCCTCGTTGTGCATGCGAATGCGAATGAAATCGACGAGCCGGCCCTCCGGAGTCCCATCGAGAGTCGCAGCAAACATGGTGAAGTTGTAGGAAATGCCATCCTGTTTCCAGGTGTAATGGTCAATTGGCAGGTACCCGCGCTCAAGCGTGCGCAGCCGCTGATGAACCGGCGTATCGTCCGGCCCGGTAAAGAACATGAGCTCGCCGAACCCCGTATAAAGATAGCCTTCGGGAGTGATCTCAGTGGCCTCGGGTGCGTCCATAACCCCGATCTCGTCCGACGGCTGGCTGAAATAGGAGAAGGGCTGGTTTGGCTGATCGATCTTCGGCGAAACCATCTGAGCCAATGCAAAATCGTTTGTAAATAACGCTACGAAAACTGAAAGCAATGCTGCGATCAACAAAGTTAGGCGAAACTGCGTATACAGAAGTCGCATCGAACGGGCCCTCACGAGAATTAATTGTGCAAACAAGCTAATCCTTTCTTGCAGATATATCCACCGCTATCAGTCAGTACCCGGATTCTGCCTCAGCGCAATTCTGCTGTCTCGCATAGCGCCCGCAGGCATGCGCTTCTTTCAACTGAACTCAACTCGTCTGAACGACAGGAAGCATAACGGTAAATTTTGCGCCGTGACCAGACACATTCTCCACTCGTATGGATCCGTGGTGCGCCTCTACGACTGCTCTGCATATCGCCAGCCCCATACCGGTGCCAGAGACCCGGTCTCGAGAGTTCTGGCCGCGATAAAAGCGCTCAAAAATCATCTCCTGCTCGGCAGGATCGATGCCAACACCATCGTCTGTAACCGAAATAGCCACGAATTGACCAGTGGCTGATGCAGATACAGCAATCTCCGTGCCCTGCGGCGAGTATTTTGCAGCGTTGACAAAAAGATTGATGAGAGCGCGCTCAATCCACGCACAGTCAGCCAGCACCGGCGGGCAGTCTTCAGGAATATCGATCTTCAAGTGATGCCGCGCAAGCGAGTAAGAACATGACTCGATTGCCCGCTCGACGAGATCGCGGACCTGACAAGGCGCAAACTCCATCTGCATGTCCGCGCTGTCAAGCTGGCCCATCTGCATGGCCTGGGCGATCAACCGATTCAGACGGTCGCTTTCTTCATTAATCACGGTGAGCATCTCGATCTGGTTTTCACGGCTGACGTGCTGGGTGGAAAGCAGCGCTGTGGCGGAGGCCTTGATAGCGGTCAGCGGAGTTCGAAGCTCATGTGTCACTGAATCGAGCAGCACCATGCGCAGCCGTTCGCTTTCTTTCGTCGCCTCAATGCGAGCCGCCTCCTCAAGCGCTTCGGCGCGATCAATGGCGATCGAAACAAGCCTCGCAAGCGACTCGAATGTCTCTTTGGATGCGGTG
>JASHUR010000378.1 GCA_030039895.1 Acidobacteriaceae bacterium
TGCGGGGACTGGGCGAAATGCGAATGAGGCGTCAGCGATGGTTCCGCTCAGGCAAACTGAAGATCACTGTCGGCTCTCCCATCGCATTTCCGCCAGATGCCGCGCCGGAAGAGATCACCGCCCGCCTCCACACCGAGCTCGCCCGCCTGCTCCTCGAAAAGTGACTTAAGTGCCCTAGCCGGATCGTGTCTCCGGCATGACAATCGGCCTGAGTGTCCCGTTTTGAACAACTCCGTCTCAACTGGCTTGAGCGCTTTCTCGATGGTCTGGATCGCGCCTCTCTCAACCGCAACGGTGAGCCTGCGCACCTCGCTACGGGACGCCGGGGTGAGCGCGCCGCATATTTCTATTTGCGCCGCCGGGGGTTCATCGTCACTGCGCGCGGCTGGCGCACCTCCCGTGCGCGTGGAGACCTCGATCTGGTCGCATGGGAAAAGGACGTGCTCTGCTTCATCGAAGTCAAAACGCGCACCACGCGCGCCATCGCTCCAGCTGAGGCTGCCGTGGACGCCGACAAAAAACGCATGCTGCGCAAAATGGCCCACTACCATCTGCGCCAGTTGCCAACGCGGGACGTACCAATCCGCTTCGACATTCTCTCCATCTACTTTGAGGCCGGAAAATCCGCAGACTTTGAACTATTCCGCGGCGCATTCGGCTGGGAATAATTCACCCGGAATGATGGAATCCTCCACCTGACTCCGCCCGATTCATACCAATCTTCGCGGCTATCGAATGCTATCGCCGCTCTGAGGCCCGATATAGCGGGGGTGGTGGCCGGGAGCCCAGGGGTTGTAGTGGGCCGCGAAGCTCATGCGATACGAGGTGGGCGGATGGCTGTAGGTCCAGAAGACAACGAACGGGTTGGGATGTGGGACCTCCAGCCATAGTTCGCCGAGCCGCTGAAACGACGCAGCCATGGTGGCCTGCGGGTTGGGTACGAGTCCGTGGATCGCCTCTTCGCCATACACGTCTGCCTGGTGCTCGATGTGGCGGCTGAAGGCATTGCTGACGGGATCAACAAAGAATCCGAGAACCATGACGACGAGCAGCAGCGCGCCGAGCGACGACCAGTCGTCGAGGGATGAGATGTGGAACGACCGTGTGCGCCAGAGGACAACATAGCGGAAGAGCTGGAAGGCGATCCAAAAAAAGATGAACGTCACCAAGGCTGAGAAAAGCATGCCCTTCTGAATGTGGTGGAGGACGTAGTGTCCCTGCTCATGCGCGTAGACAGCGAGAATCTGGGGAGTCGGCAGTTCCCGAATGGTGGTGTCCCAGACGACGATGCGCTTGGACGAGCCAAAGCCTGTGACGTAGGCATTGGGACCGGTGACCTTGGCGCTGGCGTTCATCACAAACATGCGGCTGGGCGGGATGTGAAGATTACCGCGTGCGGAGACCCTCTCGAGCTGCTGGACAAGGGCTGGGTCGGCCTTGGCGAGCGGCGAGAAGTGGTTGAAGAGTGGATCGATGTAGATGGGGACTAGGAATACGGCTGCGAGCTCGATGGGCAGGGAAATGATCCAGAACCAGAGCCACCAACGGCGCGGCGAGCGGCGGATGAGCAAGTAAAGGACGCTGAGGACAGCGGTTCCCACAACCAGGGTCAGGCCGAGCGACTTTGCGAAGTCGATCCACCACATGGACCAAGGCTCAACGGAGATTCCGTAGCGAAGGTTGAGGTGGTGGAGGGCCAGCGAGATGGGCAGGTCAATGGCGGTGAGAATAACAAGCCAGAATGGAGCGACGATAAAGCCCTGGAGCAACTGGCGTGGGGTGACGCGGGCAGCGAGGTTCCGGATGGCGGCGCCGGCTCCGACGCGGAGAAGCAGGTAGAGGACGAGCACGGTCCACAGAGTTCCACCGAAGTAGGACCAAATGCCGGCATGGTAGAGAACGAGGGCCTTGGCGAGCTTGTCGGGGGGAAGGGTATAGGCGGTCATGGGATAGCTAAAGAGCGGTCAGCGGGATGGTGTAGTGCGCGCATGCCGGCGTTTGATCCTCTCCATTATGAGACGTTGGAAACTTTAGGATCACCGCATGCCCTTGTCCATGGCAAGGTTGGCAAGGCGGTCGGCTTGCTTGTTCTTGTTGCGGAGTACGTGTTCGATGCGGAAGGAATCGAGTCCGTCGATGCGGCGTTTGGCTTCGTCGTAGAGCGGCCGGAGGTCGGGGCTTTTGACCTTGTACTGTCCTTTGATCTGCTTGACCATGAGCTCGGAATCGGAGACGACGCGGAGGCGGAGGTGTTCGTAGCGGAGGGCGAACTCCAGGGCAGCGAGCAGCCCGGAGTATTCGGCATAGTTGTTAGTGCGGATGCCGAGGAATTGGCTGAGCTCTGCGAGGGCTTCTCCCGTGTGGTCCGTGATGTAGACACCGTATCCGGCAGGGCCGGGGTTGCCGCGGGCACCTCCGTCGCAGTAGGCGGTGATTTCTTCCCCACTCTTTGATTTTTGTTCCCCACTCAAGCCAAAAGCGGGCTTACGTGGGCCACCGCCCAGGGAAGAGTCGTCGCGGAAAAGAAAGATCTGGGATGCAGGGACGTCGCGGGTCATGTGGTGAGTGTAGATGAAGCGAGGCCTGTGGGTTACGTCGGCGCCGTTTGACAGCATCCAAGAAGAAATGGTGAAGATGCCGGAAATTTTCCACAGCCAGACTAACTTTTTCGAGAAAATGGAGTCAGCACAGATAAGGATTGGTGTGCGTACGTGAAAGACGGCACCTCAGAGGAGTATCCCATGCCCGCTGACGCTCTGCGAATTGTTGTTCCTTCCCCAGCCGAAAATGGCGGCCGAACTCAGGCTGCTGGTCAGAAGACCCATCCATCGCGAGCGGTTGATCCGAATGCCCGCGCCGCAGAGAATGAGCTGATTCGCGAGGCACAGCAGGGTTCGCGAGCAGCCTTTGACGTGCTCGTGCGTCAAT
Organism: Acidobacteriaceae bacterium; assembly: GCA_030039895.1. Taxonomy (GTDB): domain Bacteria; phylum Acidobacteriota; class Terriglobia; order Terriglobales; family Acidobacteriaceae; genus Silvibacterium. The sequence goes on from JASHUR010000378.1 coordinate 2,929, forward strand.
ATGATCAGGCGGTGCTGCGATTGGCGCTGCACCTGACCGGTTCTGAGCAGGACGCGGAAGACATTCACCAGGAAGCGTTCCTGAAGGCGTACCGGTACCTGGGGAACTTCCGGTTCGAGTGCTCGTTTTACACGTGGATCTACCGCATTGTTACAAACCTTTGCCTGGATCTGCTGCGACGGCGAAAGTCGCGGCGGGAGGACCAGGCGGTGATGATCGACCAGAGCGGCGAGGAGCTTGATTTGCTGAGCAACGTGTCCGATGAACGAGCGAGCGCGAATCCGGACCGCGAGTTGAACAGAAAGTTTCTGGGCGAACGGATTTTGATGGCACTGGACCAGTTGACCCCTCGGGAGCGGATGGTGTTTGAACTGAAACACTACCAGGGTCTGCGGCTGAGAACGATTGGCGAGATGCTGAACACGACGGAAGAGACAGCAAAGAATACGCTGTTTCGCGCAACCAGGAAGCTAAGAGTCAATCTGGCACAAATTCGGTAAGAGATCAGAGATTAGGGCGCAAATAGCTCGACAGCCCGGCCGAAGACAGTCAACTCGGCCGGGATGAAGTGAAGGCAAGTCATTTTGAGGCAAGTGAGGCGCAGGTAACGCCATGAAGTGCGAATCGGCACAGGAAAGTATTGCTCTGGCGGCGTGGGGCGAGCTCCAGGACGAAGCAAGAGTCCAACTGGAGCAGCACCTGACGGAGTGCAAAGCATGCAGGGCTGAACTCGAAGCGGTGCAGGGACTGGTGAAGGCAATGTCTCTGCAACCGGTGGAAGAACCCTCGGCGAACATGCTGGCGCGTGCGCGGCTGAAGCTGGAAGAGACACTGGATGCGCTGCCGCGGGAGAGTCTGCTCGTACAAATGTCGCAGCGGTTCACGCTGGGAATGTCCAGGCTGAGGTCGGCCCCGGTGATGGCCTCTGCGCTGCTGGTGATGGGAGTAGCGGCGGGAGCCTACGGCGGATATCGCATAGGCGCGCATGTGCATAATGCGGCACAGACGGCCATGATCATGAAGGCGGTTCAGCAGAATACGGTGCAGTCGAAGATTGCCAATGTGAGCAGCATTTCGCAGGTCCCGAACTCCGATGATGTGGTGGTGAACTACAACCGGCTGGTGCCGGACTCGATTGAGGGGTCGCTGAATGATCCGCAGATCCGGCAGCTGTTGCTGCTGGGCGTGCGGAACCCGGCAAACCCCGATGTACGGGACGATTCCGTGGGGCTGCTGGCGGATCAGTGCAAGGCGGGTAATCTGTGCGATAACCAGCCGGTGCGCAACGCACTGATGGTAGCGCTTCTGTATGACAAGAGTCCGGCCGTTCGGATGAAGGCACTGGATGGCCTGCAGCCCTACGTGAGCGAGGACATGCAGGTGCGGGACGCGATACTGGAAGCGCTGATGAATGACGCGGACGCGCAGATTCGCGCTGAGGCGATCAGCCTCCTGGCTCCTGTCGAGGCGGACTCGAGCGTGCGGGATGTGCTGCATACGGTGGCAACGCAGGACTCGAATGCGCACATCCGGGATGTGTCGCAGCAAGTGCTGGACGCCGCGCCACAGATTCAATAGGACTGCGCGCCTGCGCAGAGCAGAGCGTCATTTGGAGGGCCGCTTCTTTGTAAGCGGCCTTTTCTCTTTGCTTCGGGTTGTTTCGACGGGTCGGATTTGATGCCCAAGTAAATAAATTCGGTGGAACTCAAGAGGAACATGCTGATGCGGAAGGCTGCTTACATGAACAAAAAATGAAGAAAAGATGGCAGAAAGAGTTGACCCTTAACTTGGACTGATTTAGTCTGCGTTCATATACGACTGAATTTGTCTGTCTTTTTGGGGATCCGTGCGCCTTTAAATACGACAAAATTAATCGCATATTTGCTGTGCTTCGCTGAGTTTTGGAGGTCTTTTTGATTCATCAACTTGTAAGGCGAGTAGGCATTGGGGGAGCTCTGCTTTTGGCTGCGTCTTCCGGACTGCTCGGGGTACGGAAGGCATGGGCGCAACAAGAGCCTCCCTACTTTGTGACATATTCCTCGGTGCTTGAGGAGCCGGGGAACCTGGAGATCGAGAACCAGAACATTGCGGCGTCGCCGAAGAATGCAAATGCGTTTTTTGCACCGACGGTGGAGTTCGAGTACGGCACGACCGCGTGGTGGACGACCGAGTTTTATCTGCAAGGGCAGAAGACGGTGAATGACTCGGCTGTGTTTACAGGGTTCCGGTTTGAGAACCGGTTCCGTCCGATTCCGCGGGATCTGTGGATCAATCCGGTGATCTATGTCGAGTACGAGGACGTGAACGGGGCGGACAAGAGCTTTCTTGAGATCACCGGTAACACCAGCATTACGACGCAGCAGGTTCCGAATGCGGCGCTGCGGAATGAAGTGGAGCGGTCGATTGAGGGCAAGCTGATTCTGTCGAGCAACGCGAAGGGCTGGAACTTCTCGGAGAACATGATCTCAGAGAAAGCGCTGAATGAGAACGAGCCGTGGGAGTTCGGCTATGCGCTGGCAGCGTCGCGGCCGCTCTCGCTGACAGCGAGCAGCAAACGATGCACGCTCTGCCTGCAGAATGTGGCGGCCGGTGCGGAGCTGTTTGGCGGGCTGGGCACGCGGCACACGTTTGGGCTGAAGCAGACGGAGCAATATGCGGGGCCGACGGTGGCGCTGAGTGCGCCGAACGGATTTACCTACAAGTTTTCGCCTGAGTTCGGACTGAACGATAACTCGGCAGGCGTGCTGTGGCGCTTCGGGGTGTCGTACGAGATTCAACAGTTCCGGGATTGGTTCGGGGGCTGGTTTCGGAGGTCAAAGTGAGGGGCCGGGTGTTAGTGTGCGTGTTCTTGTTGGCCGGCGCGGCGGTGTGTTTTGCCAAGGATTACAGCGGGTGGCTGAAGAAGGTTCCGCAGAAGGACCGCGTGCAGGTGAATCCGTATGCAGGTCAGGCATCGGCGATTGCGGCGGGGGCGAATCTGTATCGCGATAACTGCGCAAAATGCCACGGTGAGAATGCCGAGGGACGGCGGGGAAGGCCGAGTCTGCGCAGCGATCAGGTGCGCAATGCAACGGACGGCGACCTGGCGTGGATTCTGAAGAACGGGCAGATGTTCAAGGGCATGCCGAGCTGGGGTGGGCTTCCGGAGCAGGAGCGCTGGCAGCTTGTGGCGTATCTGAGAAGCCTGAACATACCTGAGCCGGCGGCTGCGAACCCGGCAGGAGCGGCGCGATGACGAAGGCCCAGAAGCGATGGAATGCGGCGTTTGCCCTGTTGGCGCTGGGGCTGATCTTCGCGATGTTTGCGCAGGGGTGCGGATCGGGGCTGGCTCCGGATGCGCCAAAGGAGACCGACAAGACGCCGCCGGCGGACTCGATTGGCGAGGCGCTGTTTCTGGACACGCGGTTCGGGCAGTTCTTTGCGACGCACATGACAGGTGTGAACAATCCTCTTCCGGAGGGCGACCCGGTTGTGGCCGAGGTGCAGAACGTTTATACCGGCCCCATGCCCGGGCCTTTTGCCGGACAGGCGATCAATTGCCGGTCGTGCCACTTTGTAACGGAGTTCGAAGGTGTGTCGGGCGCGGGCAACCGCACATATTCGGACTTTACGACCCACAGTCCGCTGCCGCGCACGCAGCCGGACGGAGTGGACCACACGCCGCGCAACGCGATGCAGATCGTCGGCTCGCTGACGCCGCGGTCTGGACCGGTGTTTCTGCACTTTGACGGGCAGTTCAACTCTGCGCAGGACCTGGTGATCGGGACGCTGACCGGGGAAGAGTTCGGGTGGCTTCCGACGCAGTACAACCAGGCCATCGCGCATATCGCGCAGGTGATTCGCGAGGACAACGGCAGCAGCCAGCTGGCGGCGCAGCGCCTGGACGGGCTGAGCTACTCGGTGCTGTTCAAAGGCACGGACCCGCGGATTCCGAGCGACCTGCTTTTGCCGCCTTCGGAGCGGCTGGACGTATCGACGGCGACCGACGCGCAGGTGGTGCAGGAAGTGGCGCTGTGCATTGCGCAGTACATGAAGGACTTGCTGTTCCAGCGCGACGAGTACGGGCGGTACATCGGGTCGCCGTACGATGCGTTTCTGCGGGTGAACCACCTGCCGCAGGCTCCTTTGTCCGGGCAGACCAAGGCGCAGTACAACGCGGAGCTGTACCAGCAGGTGCTGGCGCTGAAGAACCCCATCTACATTACTCCGCAGGACGGGAGCTTCAAGTATCACAGCCAGCCGTACCAGTTCGGGGCGCTGGAGCTGCAGGGGCTGAAGATCTTTCTGGCATCGGCGGCGGTGGGCGCGCAGGAAGCGCACGCGGGCAACTGCGCGGCGTGCCATCAGGCACCGGACTTCTCGGACTTCCTGTTTCACAACAACGGCGTGACGCAGGAGGAATACGACGCGGTGCATGGCGACGGGGCGTTCGTGCAGCTGAAGATTCCGACGCAGGCGGAGCGACTGGCGGACTATGACGCGTACCTGCCGGCAACGCCGAACCATCCCAATGCGATGGAGACCTTCCGGCACCCGGCGACCGCGAGCAATCCGGAGTATACGGACCTTGGCCTTTGGAATGTCTACCTCAACCCCGATTACCCGAACCCGCAGGCGGATTTGAAGAGCGTGGTGTGCGCGGCGGGCAAGGACTGCTCGGTTGACCAAGGGCTGCCGTCGACGATTGCGGAGTTCAAGACTCCGGTGCTGCGCGACCTTGAGGACTCAGCACCGTACTTCCACAACGGGAGCGCGCTGACGTTTAACGATGTGATCGAGCACTACATTCAAATGTCGACACTGGCGCACGAGGGCCTGATGCGGAATCCGCCGCCGGAGTTTTCGCACATGTCGATTGACGAGAGCGATGTGCAGGCGCTGGTTGCGTTCCTGAAGTCGCTGACGGAGGACTACGACGACTCATAGGGGACTTGCCGTCCAGGCATTCTGCTTCCTCGTCGCGCACAAGCGCACGTGCGGAGCTGGCTTCGCGTGGCTGGTCGCGTTGGCTGCGGGGTGATGTTCCGGTTTGGCCCTTGGCTTGCGCCATGGCAAAAACCCAAGCTTGTGATTCTGCAAGGTTTACGGTAACTTCTGCTGTAAGGCAGCGCATCCAAAGGGGTTAGCGGTATCCTCGTCTACTGTAACGACTTAACGAAACTCGGGAACACTGGTACAAGAAAACGCGAAAGGCGCAGCGGGCAGCTGCGCCTTTTTCGTCTCTCTTACTTTCAGGATAGCAGGTTCGGACCATTCCAGATGCATTCTTAAACGCC